>NZ_JBHWLC010000064.1:40210-47876 GCF_042730635.1 Streptomyces sp. NPDC059917 | reverse complement strand
CACCGGGCCCGTGGTGCACGTCAGGGTCTCCCGACGGCCGCCGGAAGCGGCTCGTCGGCTACGGCACCTCGACAACGGTCTCGCAGGAGCCGCCGGACGCGATCGCGTCCGTGCCCGCGAGCGCGGGCCCGCCGTTGGCGTCTCCGGCGCAGACGTCCGTGTCGCCACCGCCGGAGAGGGTGTCGCTGCCCGCGCCGCCGACCACGGTGTCGTTGCCGGAGCCGCCGGAGAGCGCGTCGTCGCCCGCCCCGCCCAGGACGACGTCGTCGCCGCTGCCGCCGCTGAGGGCGTCGTTGCCGTCACCGCCGTCGAGGTGGTCGTCGCCGCTGCCGCCGGACACGGCGTCGTTGCCGCCGAACGTGCAGATGGTGTCGTTGCCGCCGTTGCCGCTGACGGCGTCGTTCCCGTTGCCGGTCACGATGACGTCGGCGCCGCTCGTGCCGTTCACGATCCCGTTGCCGGTGATCGTGGCGGCGAGACCGTGGCAGCCGGCCGTGACGCTGATCGTCACCGTCGCGGTGTTCGAGTCGACGGTGCCGTCCGTCGCCTTGTACGTGAAGCTGTCGCTTCCGGTGTAGGCGCCGGTGGGTCGATAGCTGAACGAGCCGTCCGGGTCGAGCGTGAGGGTGCCGTGCGCCGGGCCGGTCACCAGGGACGCCGTCAGCGTGTTGCCGTCGGGATCGATGTCGTTGGCGAGGACACCGGGAGCGCCGACGACGAGCGGGGTGTCCGCCCCGATGTGGCCGAGCGACTCGTTCACGGCCGCGGGCGTCCGGTTCGTCGTGTTGAGGAGCACCGACGCGTCCTTGACGAACGCCGCCGAGCTGTTGCTGTTGGCCGTGACCACGTCGGGGCGCCCGTCGGCGTCGAGATCGGCCGTCGCCGTGCCCTGCGGGTTGAGACCCCCGGCCAGCCCGAATGCGGTCGGGGCGGCGAAGGCACCCGCGCCGTCGCCCTCGAGCACCAGGACCTCGGCCGTGTTGGCGCTGGACACGACCAGGTCGGCGTGGCCGTCGCCGTTCAGGTCGGACACCGACACGGAGCTGAGGTTGGTCCCCGCCGGGAGGACGTTCGCCGTGCCGTACCCGCCCGCGCCGTTTCCGAGCAGGACGGCGATCTGCCCCGGTGCGCCGGGTGCGACGACGACGGCGTCCGGCTTCGCGTCCGCGTTGACGTCGGCGAGCTGGAGCTTGGAGGGCAGCGCCACACCGGCCGAGACGCTCGACGCCGCGGCGAAGCCGCCGTCGCCGTCGCCCAGCAGCACGGAGAGCGTGCCGTTCGCGTTCGAGGTGGTGAGGTCCAGATGGCCGTCGCCGTCGAGGTCGGCGGCCGCGATGCCCTGCGGGCCGGTGGCGCCGTTCAGCCCCGACTGGGTGGCGGCCCCGAAGGTGCCGTCGCCGTTGCCGAGCACGACCGAGAGGTTGTTCGTCGTCGTGTTGGACGTCGCGAGGTCCGGCGTGCCGTCCTCGTCGAAGTCGCCCACGGTGACGTCGGTCGGGAAGCGCACGACGCACGGGTTGTCTCCCGTGGTGTCGCACCCGGCCGTCGGGTTGAGCTGGACCACCGCTCCGGCACCGAGGGCGCCGGTGCCGTCGCCGAGCCAGACCAGTGCGACGTTGCCGCGCGCGTCCTGGCTGACGACGTCCTGGTTGCCGTCGCCGTTGACGTCGCGCATCAGTGCCGAGCCGAGGAAGAGGCTCGACGCGGTGCGGGGCGCCGCGTACTTCGTCACGGCGCCGAAGCCGCCGCCGCCCGTGCCGAGGAAGACGCCCAGGCCCTCGGTGCGGATCGCCGTGACGAGGTCCGGTGTCCCGTCGTTGTCGAGATCGCCGATCGCGACGGCAGAGCTGCCGCGGCCGTTGTCGCTGAGGTTGACCGCCGTGGCGAAGGCCGTGCTGTTGGCGCCGGCCGCCGAGGCCGGGCTGCCGGTCATCACGACGGTCGCCACCGCGAAGACGAGTGCTGGAACGCGGTATGACCGGCCGCGCGTGAGGCGCCGGCGTGGTGTTCTGCTCATGGGTGAGGCCCCTCCTCAGGGCCTGGTGAACGAGAGTCGGTATCGCGGTCGACGACTGCCGCGGGGGGCCGCACCTTGCCCGTGGGAGCAAGCGGTGCGCCGGTGGTCAGCTGGTGACGACCTCGTTGGTGTGCGGTCGGCGACTTCCGCGGCGTACGCGGTGCGATACCCGGCCTGCCGCGGGACGGGCACCTCGGCGGGCCGGGACCGTCGGCGGGCGCGGTTCGCGCCCGCCCGACGGTCCGTTGCCCAGTACTCCGGATCGCCTAGTAGCCGTAGGAGGCGAGGATCGACTGGATGTTGTTGTTGATGTCCCACTTGTTGTTGAACAGGTCGCCCCAGGCGGCCGCCGCGCCGGTGTTGCCACCGGTCAGGGCGACGCCGTACTGCGCGATGTCCCCGTAACCGGAGTAGGCGCCGGAACTGACCTCGGTCCACGTGTTGGGGTCGTTGCTCGTGGTGCCGCCCAGGGAGCTCGACGACCAACTCACGTTCATGACGTTCGACTTCGCGACGAGACCCAGCTGGGTGTTGCCCCCGGCGTTCGCCGTCACCGCGCCGCGGACCTGGCTGATGCCGGATTCCAGACGCACCTTGCACGCCGTGCCCGCGCTGTCGCACGCGCTCCCCCGGAACACGTTCTGCCCCACGCCGCTGTCGGTCCACGTGAATCCGGCCTGGACCAGCGCCTGCTTGGAGGCCGCACCGAACGGGGCGGAGGCCGGGTCGGCGACCGCGACCCGCTTGCCGCTGGTCGCGAGCCAGGTCAGCAGGTCCGGGATGTTGGTGGGAGCGCCGCCGCTGACCGGCGTGGCGTCGCAGCGCGGCGACTGCGCCTTGCCGTTGCCGCTGCCGTTGGCGTCCGCGCCGACCGCCAGCGGGGGGCTGGCGGCGTTGGACGGGTCGTCGCCCTTGCCCGAGCCCGCCCAGCTGCCGTTGCAGCTGTAGATGGCCAAGTGGCCGATCGCCACCGGGTACTTGGACGTGTAGTCGCCGTTGCACTCGACGCTGCCGCTCGCCGTGCACGTGCCGCCGTCCGCGGTCGGGATGACCGCGTCCACGTTGGACTCGTCCGCCGAGAGGAAGGCGTCGATGTGCAACGGCCCGTCCACGCAGTTGTTCGACGAGGCCGGGTTGCACGTGGTGTAGGGCCCGGCGCTCTTCAGCTGCTGGCGCAGGCTTCCGGACGTGATCCCGCGCATCGTCGTCGTGTCGGCCGCCGGCTTGTTCCAGAACCCGCCGGTCTGCGAAGCCGGGTTGGCCGTGAACGCCGTGAACGACTCCAGCGTCTGGATCGTGGGCCGCATGTCCTTCAGGGCCGGGTACATGTTGTTCGCGACGCCGACCTGCGCGTCCGTCGTCGCGAAGACGGTCGGCGCCGCGGCGGTGATCAGTGCCGTGGTGAGGGCGCCCACCGCCAGGGCGCTGCGCATCCGGCGCAGGGCCGTGCGGCCGGGGTTCTGGGCGCTCCAGGTGCGCCTGGGCTGTCGTTGCATCCGCTACTCCTCATAGATCCGGTCGGCGGCTGCTGCCCCAGGGCGCCTCGCCGGCGGGATCAGGCACATGGTCGACGCACCTGGGCATCTGCGAGGTTTTCCGGCATGGCTGTGCCGCACATGCCGAATGATGCGCACCCGGGAGGCCAGTAGTCAATCGTTGACAACTGTGCTCGCTGTGGATGTAATGCCTCTATCCAGCCTGCGGTGGGCCGGCGGCACCTGCCGTCGGCCCACCGCAGCACGCACGGGAGCGGCTGGCGGCACGACGAGCAGAGGCGTGGAATGGCACTGTTGAGCAGACTGTCCGGCTCACGGGCGGTCAGGCGGGGTGTGGTGGTTCTCGCGGTGGTCGCGGTGGCCTTGGCCGTCGTGGTGCTCGCGCGCGGGGGGTGGGGTACGACAGCGGAAGCCAAGCGGCCCGAACACGAATGGTGCACGCCGGGCACCCCGCGCACCTCGCTCTGCCCCAACAACAAGGCGTTCGACGCCAAGGAGTACGCCACGCACGGCGACGCCTTCGAGTGCGCCAACTTCGCCCATCAGGCGGACGCCCAGGCGGTGCTGCGGGCGGACCCCCGCGATCCGAACCACCTCGACGACGGGGGCGGCGTCGCCTGCCGCGGTCTGCCGGAGCCCCGCGACGTCAAACCGGTGAACGGCACCGCGCCGTGCGGTCCCGGCGACACCCGCAGTGCGCGCTGTCCTCAGCCGGACCGGGCCTTCGACGCCCGCTACTTCCTGCGCCACGACAATGACGCCTACGACTGCACGGACTTCGCCAGCCAGGCGGACGCGCAGGCGGTCCTGCGCTTCGCCCCGGCCGACCCGAACCACCTCGACGGAGGCAGGAAGGGCGTCGCCTGCCCGGACCTGCCGGGCCCCAAGGACGTCAAGCCCGTGCGACGGGGGACCTCGTGACGCGGCCGACGAGGCAGGGGCTCGCGCGTGCGCTCGGGCCGGACGTGACCCATCGATCGAAGGAAGCCCCGACCGCCATGACACCGGACCATCGACTGCCGCGCCCGCGCGCCGGACGCCAGGACGGCTTCACGCTCGTCGAGTTGCTCGTGGTCATCGTGATCCTGGGCATCCTCGCCGCCATCGTGGCCTTCTCCGTCAGGGGCATCGGCGACAAGGGGAACAAGAGCGCGATCGCCGCGGACGCGGCCGCCCTGCGCACGGCGGAAGAGTCCTTCTGCGCGAAGCACGGACGCTACGGAACGGCCGACGACCTCAAGGCGGACGGGCTGCTCACCGGCGATCCGGTCTACCACATGGTCGTGGTCGGCGAGGAGAACAAGTGCGGTCGGGGCGCGAAGTCCTCGTTCGCGCTCAATGACACCTCCACACCGACGGAGCGCGTGAAGGACGCGATCCAGGTCGGCCGGACCCCGAGCGACGTCACCGTCGACGAGAAGGCCGATCGCGTGTACGTCGTGTCCACCGACGACAACAACGTGACCGTGATCGACGGCAGGACCGACGCGGTGATCGATGCTCCGATCGACGTCTCCGGCGCCGGCGTGACCAAGCCCAACCGCATCGCGGTGGACCCGGGCACGGGACGGGTCTACGTCGGGGGCACGGGCGGCGTCGCCATCATCGACACGGCCCACGCGAATCAGGTGACCCACGCCGACGGCTCGGGAACGACCGTCACCGGTCTGGCCGTCTCCCCCGAGAACGGCGACGTCTACGTCGCCGGCGGCAACGGGAACGGCTCGGCCGTCGCCTACATCGCCGCCGGTGGCTCGTCGGCGACGAAGATCGCCCTGCCCGCCATGGGACTGGGGAACGTGGCCTACGGCGTGGACTTCGCCTTCGACCCCGTGCACCACGAGGTGTACCTCGCGAAGTCCAATGTCGGAACCGGCACCTCCGATGCCGCGCGCGTCGGCATCTACGTCATCTCGGCGCAGACCCACCAGGCCAGGCTCGTGGCGCCGCTCGCGACGAAGGCGGGCTGCAACACGGGCGGGGACACGATCTTCTTCAACTCCGTTCGCGGCAGCATCGCCGCCGACCCTGTCCGCAACCGCGTCTACCTCCTGGCCAGGAAGTGCGTCGCGAACTCGAACACCGCCGTCGCGACCACGATCGTCATCAACCCCGGCGACGGCACCTACACGACGATCGACGACCTCGCGGGTGCCACCTACATCCCCCACACCGTGGTCTACAACGCGGCGGCAGGGGCGGTCTACGTCTTCGCTCCGGGCACCGGGGCGCACTGCGCCGGTGTCGGTGGCCGCATCCAGCGCATCGTCGAGAAGACGGTCACGGGGCAAGTACTGGTCTGCGCGGCGTCGGACGCCGCGGGGAACCCGGTGCACAGGGTCGCGCTGCTGAAGGACTTCAACAGGCTCTTCATCGTGCAGGACAGCACCTACGGCCCCGGCGGCCTCGGCGTGGCCAACGGCGGCACGCTGCTGACGCAGGCGCCGCTCGGCGCGCCCCGCAGGTTCGGGGCGGTGGCCGCGAACAACACCACGGGGAAGGTGTACGCGGTCGATCCGGCCGGAGCGAACGTCGCGGTCTTCCGGACCGGAACGGCCTAGGACCATGACGGAGCAGCCACGTACGCACGGCAAGGGCCGGGTCCACCGGCTCCGACCGGGTCGTCGCACCGCCCTCGCGGTGGTCGGCGCGATCACGGCGATCACGCTCACCGCGTGCGCCGACGACCGGGCTCCGGAGCGCGCCTTCGACGTCGCTCCCTACCTGCACAAAGGGCATGTGGTCGACTGCGACGCCTTCGAGGTCCAGGCCGACGCGCAAGCGGTGCTGCGGGCGGACGCGCTCGACCCGAACGGGCTCGACCGGGACGGCGACGGCATCGCGTGCCCGAGCCTGCCCGGGCCGACGGACCGCGAGCCCGTCCACCGGGACTTCATGACCGACGTGGACGGCGCGCCGATCACCGAGCCGGTCGCGCCGTCGCCGACGTAGCACCGGTGGAAGTGACCCGGGGCCGACCGAGGTCGGCCCCTGGTCACTTCTTTCTCCGGAATGCCGGATTCACCCCCATGGGCGGAAGGCGTCGGTGATGATGGTCGGGCAATGCTCGGATCCGGGGTCGACCCCGGAGGTCATGCCGAATGAGGGCAGCGGAAATGGCGACGGCAGCACTGAAGTCGGGCCTCAAACGGCTCCTGGGGCGCACCGGGTTCGACATCGTGCGCAGCACCAACAGCCGGGGCGGGGTCGATGACTTCCTGCCGTTCGAGGCGACCGTCCGGGCCGCGCGGTCGGCCGGTCTGTCGGTCGGTGACTACATCGACGAGGTCATGAACGGCACTCCCGGCGCGACCCAGGCCACCATCGACGAGTTGCGCGCGCTCGGCGTCTTCGCCGCCGACCCCAGGACGGTGCTGGAGATCGGTCCGGGGTCCGGCCGGTACCTGGAGAAGACGCTCCAGGAGTGCTCTCCGGATCGGTACGAGATCTACGAGACGGCGGCGCCCTGGGCCGGTTACCTCGTGGACACGTTCGAGGTGATCGCCCGGCCGACGGCGGAGTGCAGCCTCGCCCCGACGCCCGACGGGAGCGTCGATCTCGTCCAGGCCCACAAGGTCTTCAACACCGTGACCTTCCTCAGCGCCTCGCGCTACTTCCTCGAGATGGCGCGCGTCACGCGCCCCGGCGGCCGGATCGTCTTCGACGTCATGACGGAGACCTGCCTGGACCCGGCCACGATGCGCGCCTGGGCGGCGCAGGGGGGTGCGGGACACGACTCCTACCCGGCCGCGATGCCCCGCCGGGCGTGCGTGGACCTCTTCGCGACCCTCGACTGCGCCTTGGAGGCCAGCTTCCCGGCCCGCATGGGCTTCGCCTCCACCGAGGTCCTCGTGTTCGCCAAGGCGGCCTGACCCCGGACTCGGCCCCGGACCGGACAGCGGTCCGGGGCCCCGGCGCACGGCGTCCGGTCAGGCCTTGCGGATGTTGTACGACATGCCGCTGCCGACACATCCGGAGTTCTGGTACGAGCCGGTGACGACCCACCCCGCGGGGATCGGGGAGAAGGAGCACACGGAGGCGTAGGTCGCGGCGGACACGTTGCTGATGCTGTACGCGACACCCGAACCGGCGCAACCCGCGCTCGAATACGAGCTGGTGACCACCCAACCCGCCGGAATCGGCGAGAACGAAC
>NZ_JBHWLC010000064.1:0-40116 GCF_042730635.1 Streptomyces sp. NPDC059917 | reverse complement strand
GTACGCGACACCCGAACCGGCGCAACCCGCGCTCGAATACGAGCTGGTGACCACCCAACCCGCCGGAATCGGCGAGAACGAACACACCGTCGCGTACTTGGCCGCGGCCATGTTGCCGATGCTGTAGGCGACGCCGGATCCGGCGCAACCCGCGCTCGAATAGGAGCTGGTGACCACCCAGCCCGCCGGGATCGGGGAGAAGGAGCAGACGGTGATGGCGTTCTGCCCGGCCGAATCGGCGATGGTGTAGGCGACGCCGGTGCCGGGACAGCCGCTGGATCTGTAGGAGCTGGTGATCACCCACCCCGCCGGTATCGGGGAGTTGGAGCAGACGGTCGCGCCGGCGGCGGCCTTCTGCGCGGCCGCCTGCGACGGTGCGGTCATGGCGGTCATCACGCCCAGCATCAACAACACGACCGTCACCAGGTGCGGGACGCGGTTCCGTAGGGTCTTCAAGGTCGGCCTCATGTCTTCTCTGCGCTCTACGAAGTACGTGGATACGGTGGAGACGAAGCGGTGGCTCGACGAGGAATCGGCCCAACAGCGGTCCATCTCGGGTGAGATGGTGTCAGAGTCACCCGAGGGGCACCAGTGGTGCCATGGGTATCAGAACCGGTCAGAGTGCCTCGCCCAAGGGCCCGAATTCGTCCTCCAGACGCGCGGCCCAGTGCGCGGCGAAGTCGGGCTGGGTGCCGTCGGCGTCGGTGAACCCGTACTCCCGGTACAGGCCCCATGTCGCCAACGCGCGACCGGACTTGGCCATGACGTCGGGGTCGGCGGCGAGTGCGGCGACCGCGCGCCCGAGGTAGGCCGGGCTTTCGGAGTGCGCGAAGTTCGGGTCCTGCGCCGCGCCCTCGCGCCAGGTGGCCTCGGTGACGCCCAGGTGATCGAGCATGGCCTCGGAGCGCAGGAAGCCGGGGGTGAGGGCGACGGCCGCCACGTCGTACGGCCGTAGCTCGGCGGCCTGGGCGACGGCGAGGCGGATCACGCTCGACTTGGCCAGGTCGTAGAAGAAGGAGCCCCGGTAGCGGGCGGTGTTGCCATCGGTGACCTCGACGACCAGTCCGCTCCGGCGCGCGGTCATCAGGGGCAGGGCGAAGCGGCTGGTGATCACGTGCGTGTCGACGGCCTGCCGCAGGAGCCGGAAGCCGGTGTCGAGGTCCTGCTCCCACAGGGGGTGTTCCCAGTCGGTCAGCGGGTCACCGCCCCAGACGCAGTTGACCAGCAGGTCCAGCCGTCCGTCCTGCTCGGCCGAGATGCGCGCGACGAGGGCCTCGACCTCGTCGGGCCGACTGTGGTCCACCCGGGCCGCGATGCCCCGGCCGCCGGCGGCGGTGACCCGGGCGGCGGTCTCCTCGATGGTCTCCGGACGGTCCAGGTCGGAGCGTCCGGCGGCGCTGCTGCGGCCGCTCACGTAGACGGTGGCGCCGGCGGCGCCGAGCGCGAGGGCGATCCCCCGGCCCCCGCCCCGGGTGCCACCGGCGACCAGGGCCACCCGGCCCGCGAGCGGCA
The DNA here is from genome assembly GCF_042730635.1 of Streptomyces sp. NPDC059917. NCBI lineage: Bacteria > Bacillati > Actinomycetota > Actinomycetes > Kitasatosporales > Streptomycetaceae > Streptomyces > Streptomyces sp. NPDC059917. The sequence goes on along the minus strand of NZ_JBHWLC010000064.1, from coordinate 38,604 downwards.
GTGTGTGCGTCGTCATGATTCCTCCGGGTCGAACGTCGGTCGTGTCGGTCGTGTCGGTCGCACCGGTCGTGTTCACGTCGGTACGTGCGGGGACAGCGCGGTGTCCAGTTCCTGCCGCAGGCGCTGCGCGAGGCCGCCCTCGCGCGCCACGGCCCAGGTCACGCCGGTGCCCGCGATGACGACCTGGACCGTGCGGGCCAAGGCCGCCGCGTCCGTGCCGGGGCGCAGCTCGCCCGAGCCGACCGCCTCCGTCAACAGGCCGACGATCGCCTGCGCCTGGGCCCGGTGGACCGTGAGCGCGCGCTCGTACAGCTCCGGGTCCCCGAGGTCGGCGCACCAGAACGCGAGGTGGTTGGCGAAGGTCTGCGGGGTGTCCATGGCCCCGGTCCACTCCACGAGCAGGGCCGCCAAGGCGTCGAGCGCGCCGTCGTGCGCCGCGCGGACGCGGGTGATCGACTCCCCCATGTCCTCGACCGTACGGTCGGCCAGCGCCACCAGCAGGCCGCGCTTGGAGCCGAACCGCTGGGTCAGCGTCGCCGCCACCAGGCCGACCTCGCGCGCCACGGCGGCCAGTGTGAGACCGGCCGGACCCACGCGGCCCATGACCTCGGTCGCCGCGCGCAGGATCACCAGGTCGTCCACCCCGCGGGGTCGCGCCATCGCCGTCGCCTCCATTAGTAAATGGCTGTTCATTTATTAAAACAGCCAGGCCCGCGCGCCACAAGCGGCGCGGCGGGTCAGGAGTCCAGGACGCCCCGCACCAAGGTGCGCAGGGCGCGGGCGTCCATGGCGGCGAGGTGGGCGACGAGCGCCGGGTCGAAGGACAGGGCCAGGGCCTCCGCCAGCAGTCGGGGCGCGCCCGTGACGCGGGAGATCCCGCCGAGGGCGCGCGCCCGCTGCCCGGGGTGGGGCAGCGCCCGGGCGAGGTCGAGCGCCTCCGACGTCAGGCCCGCTCCGGCGAGGGCCACCGCGATGTCCGTCCGCGTGGCGGCCCGCAGCTTCGGGGGGAGGTCGAGGACGATGTCGTACGCCGCGCCCGCCTCCCCCGCCGTCGCCGCGGCGACGGCGATGCCGGCGAACACCTCGGCCCGGTCGTCCTCGTCGGTGAGGGTGCGGGCGAGTTCGGCCGCCGCCGCGCGGTCCCCCGACTCCGCCGTGGCCACGGCGACGGCCGCGAGCGCCTCGGCCCGCAGTTCCGCGTGGGGGATGCTGTCGACCAGCGCGAACGCCTCCTCCCGCCGCTCCCGATCCGCTGCCACGAACCGGGCGACGGATGCCAGCGTCCGGGCCTGGAGGACCGGCAGGGTGAGGGTGGCGACGTGCGCGACGGCCGCATCGCGGTCCCCGGACTCCGCCAGCGCCAGGGCGATGCCGGCGCGCGCCTCCTGCCGCCGGGTCGGATGGGTGAGGGCGCCCGCGAGCGCGAGGGCCTCGCCGACCTTCCCCTGCCGGGCCATCCTCGCGGCGATGCGTCCGGTCCCGCGCGCCCGCCACGACGGGACGGAGATCAGGGCGGTGAGCTCGACCGCCGCCGCGTGCCGTCCCTTCGCGGCCAGGGCCACGGCGACGTCCTCGTACGCCCGGGCCCGGGCATCGGCGTGGGTGATCGCCGCCGCGAGGTCGACCGCGGCGTCCATCGCGTCGGCCTCGGCCAGCGCCCCGGCGACGTCCGTCAGCGCCCAGGCCCCCTGCTCGTGGTCGGAGACGGCGCCGGCCGACCCGAGGACGGCCGCCACGAGGCCGGTGGTGTCGAGCGCGACGGCGGGCTCGACCGCGGCGGCGGCGCCCACGGCGACCGCCAGGAGCCGGAGTTGGTGCGCGGCGGCGCTGCCGTGGGCGAGGCGCGCCGTCACCTCCGCCAGTCGCTCGGCGGCCGCCGCGTCGCCCTCCTCGGCCATCGTCTCGGCCGTGCGCCCGAGCACGTTGAGGTCGGTGACGAGATCGGTCACGAGAGCGGTGACGCGCTCGCTCGCCTCGTGGTCCGCGCCGCCCCGCGCCCCGTCGTGGCCGGTCCGCGCCGCTGCCGTGACGATGCCCTCGTACGCGCTGGCCCGGGCATCGGCGTCGGTGATCGTGCGGGCGAGCGCGACCGCCGCGCCGCGGTCCCCGTTCTCCGCGGTCGCCCGGGCGATTCCGGTCAGCGCCCACGCCCGTTGTTCGGGGTCGGCCAGGGAGCGGGCCAGTTCGACGGCCCCGGCCGTCTCCCGGACCGCTGCCATCGTCCTGGCGATCTCGGCGAGCGCCCACGCCCGCTGTTCGGGGAATCCGACGGTACGGGCCGACTCGACCGCCCCGTCGTGGTCCCCCGCCGCCGCCATCGCCCGGGCGATCTCGGCGAGCGCCCACGCGCGGTGTTCCGGATCGGCGATGCCATGCGCCAACTCGCGCGCCTCGTGGTCGTGTTCACCGGATTCCGCCATGGCCACCGCGATGCCCCTGATCGCCTGGGCGCGTTGTTCGGGATGGCCCAGGGTGCCGGCCAGCTCGACCGCGGGAGCGTACGCCCCGGCCTCGGCCATGGTCACCGCGATGCCCGACAGGGCCCGGCCCCGCTGCCCGGGATCGCCGATGGCTCCGGCGAGTCGCACCGCCCCTGCGTGGTCGCCCCCTTCCGCCACGATCCACGCGATGACCGTGAGCGCCGTCGCCCGGTGCTCGGAGCCCTGGATCGTGCGGGCCAGTTCCGCCGCGCCGCCGTGGTCGCCCGCTTCCGCCATCGCCCGGGCCACGCTGGTGAGTGCGTGGGCCCGCAGCTCGGTATCGCCGACGCCACGGGCGAGCCCGGTCGCCGCCGCGTGCTCTCCGGCCGCGCCCATGGCCACCGCGATGCTCGTCACGGCCTGGGCCGACTGGTCGGGATCCGTGACGGACGCGGCCACGCGGATCGCGTCGTCCCAGCGGGAACCGGCCGCCAGGGCCTGGGCGATCTCGGCCAACGCGCCTTCGCGCGCCTCCGGGGTGGCGAGGGCCCGGGCCGCCTCGATGACCTGCTCGGTCGCCTCCGCCGTGGTGCCGGCCGCGGTCAGGATGCTGCCCAGCAGGGTCTGTCCCGGCGTCAGGGGCGGGTGGCTGCGGTGCGTGGCGGCGGTGATCGCCCGGCGCAGGTGGCCCAGCCGGGCCCAGGTGGTGATGACGGTCGCGGGCAGGACGTCGGCCGTGTGCTGGAGGCTCTCGCGGCGGTGCGCGAGCCGGACGCAGTCGGCGAGGTCGGGGTCGTCCGGGGCGGCGAGGTGGAGCTGGAACGCGGCGGCGATCTCGCTGAACGCCTGGCTGTCGGTGCCGGTCGTCTGCCACAGCCGTTCGTGCCGGGCCCGGTCGGTGGCCAGGGCGGTCAGGCGCGCGGTGTCCGCACGTTCGTGGAGCAGCCGGGGATATCCGCTGAGCAGGTAGTCGGGGCAGGTGGTGGGCCACGCCCCCGCGCGGGCGCCCTCGGCCCAGGCGTGGATACGGGCCCGGTGGGCGTCCAGCTCCGCGGGGTCGAGCAGGTCGCGGGCGCCGGTGAGGAGGTCCTGGTGGGCGAAGGCGTAGAGGGGAAGCGCCCGGCCTTCGGCGTCCGTGGCCCATTGGGCGGGCCGGTGCTGGAACGCCCGTCCGGTACTGCCGCCGAGCACCAGCTCGACGCGGCGCCGCGAGGCGGTGGTCAGGTCCGCGAAGTCGGCCGGGCTCAGGCCGCCACCGGCGGCGGCCGTGAGGCCGACGAGCTCCAGGCCGAGGCCACCGGAGGCGATGAGCGCCTCCAGGTTCCGTTCGGCATCGGCGCGCACCGCCTGCGCGGCGGGCGACACGGTGAGGGGGTGGTCGATGGCGGTCGTCAGGAGCGGGCCGGTGCGCACGTCGGCGGGGACCGGCGGATGCGGGCGACCGGCCAGGACGATCCGCAGGCCGGGCGGCGGCACCTGCGGCAGGCAGGCCGCGATGCTCTGGCCGCCCACCGCGGTGGGGACGCCCATGTCCTCGTCCATGCCGTCCACGACCAGCACGAGCCTGCGCCCGGCGCCGCGGGCGCGGTCCGCCGCCCGGGCGAGGGCGTCGAGGAAGCCGCCGGGGGCGGTGCAGTCGACGTCGCCGTCCTGGAGGTAGGTGCGGAGCTGCCCCTGGAGGGTGGTGAGGAAGGCGGTGCGGTCCGCGCGGCCGGTCATCCGCGCGGTGATGAAGAAGGCGAGCACGTCGACGCCGTCGGGCGGGTGGAGCGCGAACTGGGCCATGAGCGCGGTCTTTCCGGCCCAGGCGGGCCCCAGCCACCGCCAGTATCCGCGGCTCCCCGCCGCGCCGTCGCCGGGGTCGCGGTCCCCGCCGTCGCCGTCCGGCGCGGCGGCGAAGGCGGCCATGGCCGCGAGTTCCTCGGCCCGGCCCTCGAAGCGGGTGACGGCCGCGAGGTGGCGGATCTCCCGCCAGTACGCCGACCTCGGCCGGGCGGGCTGTCGGCCGATGACGACGTCGCCGTCGATCCTGATCCGGTTGCCGTCGCCGCTCACCCCCAGCCCGATGGCCCCGCCGACGGCGATCGCGCGCTCGCCGCCCACCACCGGTACGTGGCCCGGCTCCTCCCGCGCCCCCGGCGCCGCGGCGGCCGTACGCTCCGCGGCGGCCGTACGCGCCGTGGCGGAGCCGCGGGGCCACCACCCCCGGGGTGACCAGCCGCTCACCGCTGATCGTCCGCTCGCCCGATCCACCGGTTCCCCGGAGCAGCCATCCCCACCCTCCTGGCACACCGTCACCAGTGCGTCCCCCGAGTGTCCAACCTCGGCCGCGGGAGCGCCAGGGCGTGGTGGACGATCGCCGCCCCGGGGGCCCGCGGCATCGCCGGGGAACACCGGCCGACGATGAGCGTCAGGGACGGCATCGGCGCGGACCGGACCCGGCGGGCGCGGGTGCTCATCGGGTGTTCACCTGCTCGGTGAGCCTGCCCTTGCGCAGGCTCAGGACGCGGTCGGACTGGGCTGCGACCTGCTGGGAGTGCGTGACCACGACCACGCACTTGTCCTGCTGGTGGGCGAGGTCGCGGAAGGTGTCGATGATGCCCTGGGCGGTGTCCTCGTCGAGGTTTCCGGTGGGTTCGTCGGCGAAGAGGATGTCGACGTCGCAGGCGAGGGCGCGGGCGATGGCGACGCGCTGTTGCTGGCCGCCGGAGAGCCGCAGGACGTTGCGGGTGGCCATCGCCCTGTCGAGGCCGATGTTCTCCAGGAGTTGCAGGGCGCGTGCCCTGCGGCTGCCGGTGGCGGGTTTCGCGCCGGTGATCTCCATGGCGGTGGTGACGTTCTGGAGGGCGGTCATGTAGGTAAGGAGGTTGTACTGCTGGAAGATCGTGGCGGCGTGCTTGTTGCGGTAGCGGCCCAGGCCGAGCCGGGTGAGGTCCTGCCCGTTGAAGGTGATGGCGCCCTGGGTGGGGGTGTCGAGGCCGCTGGCGAGGGAGAGCAGGGTGGTCTTGCCGCTGCCGGAGGGGCCCAGGATGGTGTAGAAGGTGCCGCGTTCGAAGGTGTGGTCGATCTCCCTGAGGACGGTGGTGCGGCGGCGCTGGCCGGAGTAGGTGTGGCTGACCCCGGCGAGCCGCAGGAGGGGCGGGGCCGTGGTGGGGGTGGGGGTGGTCATGGTGGTCACTTGCCCTTCGTGAGGATGGTGCGGGGGCTCAGCCGCAGTACGGAGGCGGCCGGTATCGCGGTGGCGAGGAGGCCGATGCCCAGGCCGATCCCGCCCACCGCGGCGAGGTCCGCCGGGGCGAGCGCCACGGTGATCTCGCTGATGGGGTCGGCGTTCTCCACCGGCCTGTCGTTCGGGTCGATGCCCTGGTCGATTCCGGTGCTGCCGGGGGCCGGGGGCTTCCAGGAGCCGATCTTCGCCGCCGCGGCGGCGGCTTCCCGGCCCAGCAGCGCCTGGCCGGCGCTCTGGGTGAGTTGGGGGGCGAAGAGGGAACTCACACCGATGGCGACGGCGGCCACGACCACGATCTCCAGGACCTGCTGGGCGATGAGCCCGCTCTTCTTCTCCCCCATGGCCAGCAGCACCCCGTACTCCGTGCGGCGCTGCTTGACCGCCAGGTTGGCCAGGAGCGCGAGCACCGCCGCCCCGGCGAGGCCCATCAGCCACATGGCGACGGTGGCCGTGGAGCGGATGCTCGCCAGCGGACCCGTCATCTGCTGGACGGCCTTGTCGTTGGCGTCCAGCTTGAATCCGGCCAGCGCCTTGCCCGCGACCTCCGCGGCCTCCTTCTTGAACGCGTCCTGGACCTCGGCGTCCTGGAGGAGGAAGGTGGCCTTGCCGACCTGGTGCGGCCCGTTGCCCTGGGAGCCGAGTGCGGAGAGGCCGCCCACGGTCGCGTAGAGCATGTTGGCGGGGCTGACGCCGTATTCGGGGTCGGCGTCGGTGCTCGCGCGGGGGTCTCGGTAGACGCCGCCGATGGTGAACTCGCCGGTGGTCTTCTCGTCGTTGCCGGTGAGGGTGATCTTGTCGCCGGTCCTGAGGCCGTTCCGCTCGGCCAGGCGCTCCTCGACCAGGAGCTTCTTCCTGTCCTTGTCGGCGGCCGTGAGGTGCGAGCCGGACAGGAGCGTGAAGTTGCCGCTGCGGAAGTCCGGGAGCAGCGAGGAGTCCAGGACGCCCACGCCCGCGGTTCCGCCGGGACCCATGTCCATGGCGCCCTTCGCGCCGCCGTCGACCAGCCTGTTCTTGCCGGTGAGGATGGCCCGGTCCCACATGGAGTAGGTGTACTTCCGCACCTGGGGCAGGGAGCCGATCTTGTCGACGGTCCCGGTGTCGATGCTCGGCGCCCGCATCTGGGCGGAGTCGCCCATCCGGGTCATGTCGATGTCGAGGTTGACCTCGGCGCCGACCGAGCGTTTGGCGCCCTGTTCGGCCCGGGCGGTCGCGCCGTTGATCAGGACGCCCGCCAGGACCATCACGGAGATGGCGAGGAAGGTCGCCAGGGTGATCAGGGTGCGGCCCTTGCGGGCCCACAGGCTGAGCCCCGCGCGTTTGACGAAGTTCATGAGGATCGGCTTTCTCGGTCCGTGCCGGAAGTCGGCTTCGGGATGGGGCTGTTCGGTGCGGCGGGTCGGTCGTGCGCCGCCGGTGAGGGGGTTATTCGGCGTCGGTGAGGAGGGAGCGGGGGTGCAGGCGCAGGATCCCGACGCCCGGGATCACGGTGGAGACCAGGGAGATCCCCAGCGCGATGCCGGCGACCTTGCCGACATCGGCCGCCCCGACCCGCACGGTGGGCGCGGCGACCCCGTCCCGCGGTGTGCGGGCGGCGGCCGGGGCCGACGTGCCGTCCTGGCCGCCCAGGAAGGAGTCGCCCGCCCACTGTCCGGCCGACGATCCGGCCAGCGCGGCGAGCGCGACGGCCGGCAGGGCCACGGCCGCGACCTCCACGGCGTGCTGGCCGATGAGCTTCCACTTCTTCTCGCCCATCGAAAGGAGCACGCCGAGCTCGCGGCGGCGCTCGCGGATCTGCAGCATCACGATGAGCCCGAGGATCAGCGCCCCGGCCAGGGCGATCACCCAGACCAGCAGCCCCGCGAACGTGCCGACCCGCTGGATGGGGACGACCTGGTCCTTGAAGGCCCTGTCGTTGACCCGGAAGTCGAAGCCGCCCTTGCCCAGGACCTTCTCGGCCTCGGCGTGCAGCTGCTCCGCCCGGTCCGGCGAGCCGATCCTGTACACCGCCTCGCCGACCGTCGCGGTCCCGGCGGCGAGCTTCTGCGCGGTGGCCACCGGCACGTACAGCGTGTTGCCGGGCAGCTGGTGCGCGGGCGTCCACATCGTCGGTTCCTGTGCGGGGTCCCGGAAGATGCCGACGACCTTCACGGACGTGGTGTTCTCGCCGTCCGCGGAGCGCACCCGGAGGGTGTCGCCGACCTTCAGCGCGTTCTTCTCGGCCAGGCGCCGCTCGATCACCGCGACATCGCGCCCCGCGTCCTCGGGGGTGATGCCGCGGCCCGCCGTGAGCTTCGTCGAGCCGTACGAGAAGGGCAGCAGCATGCCCGTATCGCGCACCCCGTGCGCGGCCAACCGGTCCTTCCCGTCCTCGGCACCGGTACCGGGCGGCTCCTGGAGCTTCGAGGTCAGCGGCGCGAACCCCTGCGCGTCGGCCCGCACCGGAACGTCGACGTTGTGGCGGTGCACCGGGCCGGAGGTGCCCAGCCGCTCGGCCTGGGCCGGGGTCAGGCCCTTCTTCCTGACGGTGACGTCGACGCCGATGGCGCGCTGCGCGTCGGCTTCCTGGCGGGCCGCCGCGGCCTGCAGCAGGAAGCCTCCGAGGAGCAGCGTGCAGATGACGAGGAAGATCGCGAGCAGGGCGGCGGTCCTGGATTTCCTGGCGGCGAGGCTCGTCCCGGCACGTTTGACGAAGTTCATGGCGATGACGAAAGCAGCCCGCTGTTTACCGGGAAATAAGCGTGTTACAGCGGCATAAGGACGTGATCTCGCGATCCGACCGGCCACCGCGCGCGCCCTCTCGCGGAAGGTGTCCTCGTGTCCTTATCCGCCTGTAATCGTGATCTTGGTTTCCTTCATGCATGAGAGTCCTGGTAGCCGAAGACCACCGCGTCCTGGCCCGCACCATCGCCACCGGTCTTCGCCGCCAGGCGATGGCCGTCGACATCGCCTCCACGGGGGCCGAGGCCGAGCGGATGTGCCTGCTCACCGCCTACGACGTACTGATCCTCGACCGCGACCTGCCCGTCATGAGCGGCGACGAGGTCTGCAGGCGGCTGCGCGAGCTCACCGACCCGCCGCGGATCCTGATGCTCACCGCCGCCGACGAGCTCACCGACCGGATCTACGGCCTCACCGAGCTCGGCGCCGACGACTACCTGGCCAAGCCCTTCGACTTCACCGAGCTCGTCGCCCGGGTCAGGGCGCTGAGCCGACGCGCGCCCAAGCCCGCGCCCTCCGTGCTCCGCTTCGGGAACATCACCCTCGACGAGACACGTCGCGACGTGTCCGTGAACGGGACGGCGCTGGAGCTGTCCGCGAAGGAGACCGCGGTCCTGCGGCTGCTGATGCTCGCCGACGGAGAGCCGGTGGCCCACGACGAGATCGTGCGCACGGTCTGGGACCGGCACCACGACACGGCCACCGGCGTGGTCCGCACCACCATCAGCCGGCTGCGCGGCAAACTCGGCGACTCCTGCCTGATCCTCACCGACAAGGGAGAGGGGTACCGGCTGTGCGACTGAACCCCCGGGCGCTGCTGAGCAAAATGCCCTTCCGCACCCGGCTGACCCTCGCCTTCTGCGGGCTCTTCCTGCTCACCGGCGTCCTCCTGCTCACCTTCGTCGTGGTCCTCGCACGCTACGGAACGGCCCAGCAGGTCCAGGGCATCCAGGTCACCTACCACGACGCGCCCGGCGGGCGGACGGACCACCTCGAACAGGAAGAAGCGCTGCCCACCCAGCCCGACTCCGCCCGTCCCGACTCCACCCCCCGGCCGCCGGGCGACGCCGCGTCCATCCGGAAGATCGACCAGACCGTGCGGGCCGTCCAGGACACCGCCCTGCGCCAGATGACGCTCTGGTCCGCCATCGGTCTCCTCGTCCTGGCCCTCCTCGCCGGACTCCTCGGCCGGTGGCTCGCCGGACGCGCCCTGCGCCCCGTGACCTCGATGACGGAGGCCGTCCGCCGCATCGGCGAACAGAACCTCCACCAACGGCTCGCGCTCACCGGCCCCGACGACGAGCTGCACCGCCTCGCCGACACCTTCGACACCATGCTCGACCGCCTGGAGAAGTCCTTCGAGAGCCAACGCCGCTTCGTCGCCAACGCCTCCCACGAGCTCAGAACACCCCTCGCCGTCCAACGCACCACCCTCCAGGTCGGCCTCGCCGATCCCCTGCCCGACGGCCTCGCCGAAGTCCGCGAAGACCTGCTGGACTCCAACCGGGAGGCGGAAGGGCTCATCAACGCGCTCCTGCTCCTGGCCCGCAGCGACCGAGGACTGGAGAAGACCGAACCGGTCGACCTCACGGCCACGGTCCGGTCCACGGCCGCCGAACTGGCCCCGCTCGCGGCCGAGGCCGGTCTGCGCCTCGACGTCGACACCGTCACCCCGGCCACCGGCGCCCATCCACTGATCGTTCCCGGTGACCCCGTCCTGCTGCGCCACCTGATGACCAACCTGATCCGCAACGCGATCCAGTACAACCACCGCGGCGGGCACGTCCTCGTACGGATCGGCGACTCCACCGTGACGGTCACCAACACGGGCCCCCGCATCCCCGCCGACCGCGTCCCCGACCTCTTCGAGCCCTTCCGGCGCCTCGACGCGGACCGCACCGCCACCACCGGCCACGGGCTCGGACTCTCCATCGCCGCGTCCATCGCCGCGGCCCACCACGCCACCCTGACGGCCCGCCCCAACCCGGAGGGCGGACTCGCGCTCTGCCTGCGCCTGCCCTGAGCACCGGTGACGGCGGGGGTCGGCTCTAGCGCAAGGCCTTGCGGAGGAGTTCGCCGAACTCGGCGGGGTGCGTGGTCAGGCCCGTGTGCCCACAGCTCGGCGCCCGCGATCGTCACCCGCCGCGCCGTCAGCCCGGCCCGCGCCATGCGCCCTCCCGGGTTCCTAGGACCCCTAGGTATCACCAAGGAGCCCTAGGAACGCCCCGTCAGGAGTGCCCCGCGTGCGAGGGCGCTACGGTCCCCCCACCGGCGGGGTCGGGGGACGCCGGGTCCGGGGACGCCGCGTGGGAGCCGGAGTGCGCGGCGCCGGAGCGGATGGTGCCGCCGAGGTGCGCGCGGGCCGGGGCCAGGGCCTCGGGCGAGGCGGCGGTGACGACCCAGCGCTCCCCCACCAGGTAGGTGCCGCCGTAGGCCTGCGATTCGGCCAGCCAGGCCGCCTGGCCCGCGTCCGCGGTGAAGGTGGCCATGCGGTAGCCCTCCTTGCCCGCGCCGCAGGCGCCCTCGCGCAGTTCGTCCGCCTCGACCGTCACCTCCGCCGTGCAGCCGAGGGCGGCGGCGAGCTCCTGGATGGTGCGGGATCCGGCCCCGGCGGGGGCGGCGGGCGCCGCGCGCACGACGGGCCCGGAGGACCCGCCGTGCGCAGTGGGCGCACCGCAGGCGGCGCACAGGAGGGACAGGGACAGCGCGGTCGCCGCGAGGACACGGCGGCCGGTGGTGCGCGGCGGGTTCGGCACGGGTCAGCCCGCCGCCGGGGCCTTCTTGCCCGCGTCGGTGACCGCGAACCAGAGCCCCTGCTTGTTGTGCCCGTTGGTCTGGCCGGGCGCGGTGTCACCGGTGAAGGTGTAGACGGGCCAGCAGTCGATCGTCAACTGCATCGAGCCGTCGGGCCGTTTCACCGATCCGACCAATGCCTCGGGAATCGCGTTCACCTTCTTCTTGTCCACCGCCGCGGCCGGCTTCCACGTATCGAGGCAGGCGCCGAGGCAGCCGAATTTCATCGGCCAGGCACTGTCCTTGTTGAATCGATAAAGGGTGCGGCCCGCTCCGTCCACGAGAATGTTCCCGAGTTTCGCGTCCTTCGCGACGGAGAGTTCCGCGCCCTTCTGGTCCGCGCCGCCCTGACCCGCGCCCATGTCACCGGAGCCCATCTGACCCATGGTGGAGCCGTCCGCCGGTTTCGCCTGCGCCCCCTTCTGGTCCACGGCCTTCTTCCCGTCGGCCGCCAGCGCGTGCCAGGTGCCGCCGACCCCCTCTCCCTTCGCCTCGCCCGCCTGGGTGTCCTTCGCGTACCGGTACACGGGCCAGCCCGCGAGGGTGAGCTGGCGGCTCCCGTCCGGCCGGACGACCGCGCCCAGCAGGTCGGCCGAGATGCCCGCCGAGGCCGTGGCGTCGTCCGCCGGTACGGCGGGCCAGGTCGTGGCGCAGCTTCCGTCGCAGGCGGACTTCGGCGGCTGGGCGGTGTCCTTGTCGAAGCGGTAGAGGGTGGCGCCGGCCCCGTCGGTGACCACGTTGCCCACCGACTGGATCGCCCGGACGGCCAGCTGCCCGGCCGGAGCGCCCTTCGCTCCGGCGCCGCTCCCGGAACCGGCGGCCGGGTCCGCCGCGGAGTCCGCTCCGTATCCGGATCCCGATCCGTAACCGGAGCCGTACCCGTCACCGTTCCCGTTGCCACCGCTCGGGGATTTGCTGCCGGCCGGCTGCGCCGCGTTCGCCGTACGGAAGTTCTCCGTTTCGCTCCCGCAGCCCGCGGCCAGCAGTACCACCGCGGCCACCGATCCCAGCATGACCCCACGACGCTTGTTGTTCACGATTTCTCCTTCTGCCGAAGACATCCGGTGAATAGGGATGGTGAATGGGGGTGAAGGGGGCCCGATGAAAGGGACCGACGCTTTCACGCCCTGTTCCATTCATAGGGCCCGTGGACCCCCGCACCTTCGGATCTCCCGGAATTTGTCAGATCGCGCCAAAGGGTGAACTGCCGAGAACTACTCCTGAATACGCAGAGCGAGCGCGGGACAACGCCGCACCGCGCGCAGGGCCTTCGGGCGCAGTTGCGCGGGGACCTCCATGACCCCCTGCGCCGGATAGCCGTCGCCGTCCAGCCGGACGACGTCGGGCAGCAGGTCCACGCACAGGCCGTGGCCCTTGCACAGGGTCCAGTCCACGACGAGGCGTTCGGGGTTCGCGTCGGCGGGCAGCGGCAGGGCGCCCAGTACGCGGCGCCCGCAGCCGCTGCCCACGGCGTGGTCTCGGAACTCGTCCGGGAAGACGGCGAGCGCCGAGGCCACGAAGGACGACGTGCCGTCGGGGTGGCTGCACGCGCCGCGGCGGCGCACCGCCCGCATCCGGGCCTCCACCGCCTCGAGTGCGGCCCGGCCGCCGCCGGCCACGAGGTCGGCGACGGCTCCGGCGAGCGACGGCAGCCCCCGGACGCACGGGCCGCACTGTCCGGCGCTCTCGTCGGCCATCCAGCGCACCACCCGGGCCACTTCGCCCGCCGGGCAGGTGTCCTCGGGCAGCGGGAGCACGGCTCCGGCGCCGAGCACCGCGTCGTGCGCGGCGAGGGACTCCCGGGAGAGCGCGGCGGACAGCGCCGCCCCCGGGGTCAGCCAGCGGCCGTGGAAGCCCCCGACCAGGACGCCCTGGCCGGGTCCCGTTCCGCACAGCCCCAGTACGTAGGCGAGGGAGGTGCCGGTGGGCACCTCCACCACCGTCGAACCGGCGACCGTCAGCAGGAGGGTGCCCGGTTCCGCGGGGAGCCCGACGGCCCGGTAGTCCAGTGCGCCGAGCCGGGCGGCGACGGCGAGCTGGGCGTAGGTCTCGGTGTTGGACAGCAGGGTGGGCAGGCCGCCGAGCCCGCGTTCGCTCGTGCGGACCTTCTGTCCGGAGGGGAGGGCCTTGCCGCCGTCCAGTCCCGCGATCAGGGCGGTCCCCTCGCCCGTGACGAACCGCTCGGGCAGCCGGGTGACGCGGATCCGGCTGCCGGTGGCGCCGCGTTCGGCGACGGCGGCGCGCGCGGAACGTTCCACGTCCTCCCGGGTCACGCCGACGACCACGTCCTCCGCGCCCAGAGCGGCGGCGGCGAGCAGCGCGCCGTCGAGCACGAGGTGCGGGGAGTGCAGCCACAGCGCGGCGTCCTTGAGGCAACTGGGCTCCCCCTCGGTGCCGTTGACGACCACCGCGGTGCGGCCCTCGCGGCCGCGGGCGGCGCGGGTCACGGCGCGGAGCTTGCGGGCGAAGGGGAAGCCCGCTCCGCCCCGCCCGCGCAGGTCCGTGTTCTCGGCCAGGGCGAGCAGTTCGTCGGGGCGGTACCGGGGCGGGCTGCCGTGTACGGCGAGGTGGCCGCGCCGGTCGAGCCGCTCGGCGACGTCGAGCCCGGCCAGCAGCCGGGGGTGCCCCACGCAGCCGAGGGCCGGGTGGGGCGCGTACGTCACTGCAGGCCCCGGATTCCGTCGAGGGGTCCGACGGGCCGGTCGGTGCCCGCCACCCGTCCGACGACGCCGAACGCCGGTTCGTACGGCTGGGGTTCGGGCCAGGGCAGTACGGGCATGGGGGCCGGCGCGGTCCGGCCCGCCACCACCGGCGCGGCGGCCATCGTCGGGGTCAGCGGCGCGGAGGGCGCCGGCGGGGTCAGCGGCGCAGGGGGCGCCGGCGGGGCGAGCGGGGCCGGGGGCCCGACCCGCACCTCCTGCGGGGATCCGGGCCCCTCCGTACGGCCCGCGAGGCGGGCGGCCAGCCGGTCACCGGGCCGCTCCGCGGGCTGGTGGACGAACGAGCGGGCGGCGCCGGGGCCTTCGCCCGGCGACCCGGAGGCCGCGGGCGCCGGGGCGGCGGCCGCCCGGGCGGGCTGGGCGGGCGCGGCGCGCAGCCGGCCGCGCAGCCGCAGGGCGAGCACGCCCGCGACCCCGATCAGGCACAGGGCGTACGCGACGGTCACCCAACCGCTGGCCGGGCGGCCCGACTTGAGCCCGTGCACCAAGGAAGCGCCCCAGGCCGGGTAGGCGCCCATGTGCAGCGCCCGCCACCACATCGACCGGCCCTTGGTGGCGAAGGCGCTGCGGACCGCGCCGGAGACCGCGACCGCCACGAAGAGGTACCCGGCGAGCGTGCCCAGCCCGATGAGCAGGGCCTGGTCGGGATCGGCGAAGGGGACGACGACCGCGGTGGCGGTGGTGTGCGACTCGGCGACCTTGACCCAGACGTGCAGGGCGAGGAAGCCCAACCCCGCGACGGCGAGGCCGCGGTGCGCGCCCTGGGCGGCGAGCCGGTGGCCCGAGGCGAAGAGGGTCCGGTCGGTGGCGGCCAGGCCCCACAGGACGGCGGAGGTGAGCGAGACGAGCGAGAGCACGCCCGCCCCGTAGTCGAGGAAGTCCCACAGGTGGGTCAGGGCGCCCGCCCGGGCGGCCACGCCCAGGGAGACCAGGGCCGCGAGGGCGGCCGCGGCCAGGGCGCCGGGGTGCGGGCCGCCCCGCGCGGAGAGCAGGGGCGGTCGGCGCAGGGCGCGGCGGCCGACCGCGGCGGCCGTGGCGGCGCCGGCGTGGCGTCTGGTGCGCAGGGCCCGGTGGGAGCGGGGCGCGCGGATCTGGGACAGGGGCATCGAGTTCTCCCATACGCCAGGACCGAGCACTCCACGTCACGCGCTCGGCGCCCGGGGTGATCGTCGGAACTGCTCGGCAGCGGGCGGCGGATGGGTGCCTCGCCGACCGGGAGCGGGGGCCGGAGTGCATGAGCATCGTGGAGCTTCGCAACGTCTCCACAGGATTTATCGAAACGTGACAACTTCTGGTGCCCACAGCGTCATCGCATCGAGTATCCCCGGAAGATTCCCTTCCAGTGGTGCGGATGTGACCGGGTTGACGCCCGGTTCGCCGCTACACAGGGGGAGGCGGGCCCCGACGGGGCGTGCCACCCTCCCACGGGACAGGCCGTACCCCGGCATGAACGAGGTAACAATGTGCGAACTTCTCAACCGCATCTGGTCCCGCCCGCGCGGCGAATGGACCCGGGTCCTGCGAAAGGAACTGCCCGCCCTGGCCGCGGGCATCATGGAGGAACTCCGCGACGGGCTACCGGAGTTCTCCACGCTGGTCGAGGACCTCGGCGACGACGTGGTCAGACAGCAGGTGGAGGCGGCCCTGCTCACGGTCCTCGGTTACCGCGAGAGCGCCACCGGCACCTGCGGCGGCGAGCCGGAGCCCGACCGGGGGGTCGCGGACCGGCAGGGGATCCCGGAGCAGCCCAGGATCCCCAAGCAGCGCGACGACGAGCCCGGCGCGCGAGCCCCGCGCCCCGCCCTGTCCGCCGTGCCCACCCAGGGCTGCGGCAGCGTTCCCGACCGCGCGCGGCGGGAGCTGTTCACCGTCCTCACGGGTGACATGGCCATGGCTGACGTGCTCCTGGCCGAGCTGGCCGAGGCCGCGCACTGGCCGCTGCCGGACAGCGTGCGCGCCGTCGTCCTGGCCACCCCCGGGGACACCCAGCAGCTGGCGTCCGTCCTGGACGACGGCCTCGTGGGCATGGTGGGCGGCCAGCCGTGCCTGCTCGTCCCCAGCCCCGAGCCGGACGCCCGGGGCGCCCTGGAGGGCGCCCTGCGCGGCCGTTTCGCGGCCGTCGGCCACCCCGTCGCCCTGCGCGACAGCGCTTCCTCGCTGCGGTGGGCCCTGCGGCTGCTGGCCCTCACCCCGACCCGTGCGGGACTGGACGCGCGGGCCGTCTTCGTGGACGACCACCTCTCGACCCTGTTGCTGCTCCAGGACGAGCCCCTGGCGCACGCGTTGGCCGCGCGCTGGCTGCGGCCCCTCAACGACCTCACCCCCCGGCAGAGCGAGCGGCTCGAAGTGACCCTGCTGGCCTGGTTGGAGGGCGGCGGCGCGCCCGAGGCGGCGAAGGCCCTGAGCGTGCACCCGCAGACCGTCCGCTACCGCATGCGGCAGCTGGAGAAGCTCTTCGGCCCCGGGCTGCGGGACCCGCGCACCCGGTTCGAACTGGAGATGGCCCTGCGCAGCCGCCGCCTGATGGCCCAGGTACGGCGCCAGCACTCGCGCGTGGGCCGCAGGGCCCGCACCGTGACGGCGGACTTCCGCCCGCTGGACGTCATGGCCCGCGTGAACGGCCTCTGACCCCGCCCCCGACCGCTCCCCGCGCCCACGGGCTCCGGCCCCTCCCCCGCCCGTACGGCGGAGGAGGGGCCGGAGCCGTTCTCGGGACGGCGCTGGGGAGGTGGAGGGGGACGCCGCCCCGAGGGTCTGGTGCCCCCGGGATCCCGGGGGCCGCGCCTCACCGGCAGGAGCGCCCGCCGTTGATGCAGCGCACCGCGTTCGCCATGAGCCCGTCCGACATCACGTTGATGAAGTCGCCGTGGTCGGTGACCGGCTTGTGCAGCTGCTCCGGGAAGCTGTCCACCGCGAACCGCGCACCGGCCGGCACCCCGTAGACGATCCGCTGGACCAGCTGCGGGATCGCCTTGAACCCCGCGGGGCAGGACCCGTTCGGCGCGGCGAAGGCCACGTGGGTGCGGTGGTTGGCGCTGTCGGTGTTGCGGCCGTCCCAGCAGCTCTGGAAGGTGAAGGTCCGCACGACGTCACTGCCCTTGGGGCAGATCGGGTACTTGTCCTTGAGCTGGCGGTTCTCGAAACCGGTGCAGCTCCAGGACGCGTTGGCGTTGGCGACGCCGTTGGTGAAGGCCTTGGCGTCACCGGTGATGATCCGCAGGAAGCGGGGCATGGCCGTGACCTTGGCGGCCGGGCTGCCCTTGAAATCGGTCGTCACCTGCTTCGGCTTCAAGATCGTGCCCACATTCGCGTCCTGCCCGCCACCGGGCGCCTTCGCGTCGCGTTCCGCCTTGCCGTCGCGCAGCCGCAGCACCGGCCAGTAGTAGGTGGACTGGTCGCCGTTGGTACAGGTGGTCCCGGCCGCGGCCAGGCTCTGGTTGGTCGAGAAGGCGTCCGTGGTCCTGTTGCCGATGTAGTCGTGCATGTGGTGGGCGCCGTTGCCGACACCGGGCGCGACGATCACGTTGTCGGGGTTCAGGTGGCGGTTCTCGTTGCGGCCGCAGTTCACGGAGAGGGACCCGGTCGAGGCGCGGGACGAGGGCGCGGGGGTGCGCACGTTGGGGCGGACGGTGTTGATCGCGACGAAGTCGCTGCGCGCCGGACCCCCGCTGCCCGCACCGCCCTTGCGGGCCGCGTCCTGGGCGTCGCCCCCGGCGTCGGCGGCGGCCCGGGGTTCGTCCGCCGGGTCCGCGGCCGCGGCCTGCTTCATCACGCAGGATCCGAGCGCATCCAGACCCTCGGGGCGGGCGGAGGCCCGGCCGAGCGCGTCGGTGAGCCGACCGATGGTGGTGCCGCGCTGCTGCTTCAGCGTGCCGAGCAGGGCGTCGCCGCGGGCGCGGCCCGAGGCCAGCTTCGTGTAGGCGTCGGCGACCTGGGCGTCGAGCTGGGCGAGGTTGTCGTCGACCTCGGCGCGGGCCTGCTCGGGAACGGTGCGCAGCTTGTCGCCGACGTCGGGGCAGTCGATGGTGGCGGTCACCGGGGCGCTGCGGGGCGAGTCCTGGCCCGCGGAGGCCTGCTGGGTGACGATCACGACTCCCCCGCCGCCCAGGACGAGGGCGCTGACGAGGGCGAGGGCCTTGTGCGTCGGCCTCAGACGGCGTTTGTGGCCGTTCTTGCTCATGCGATCACTTCACTTCACTTCGTCGGTCGGGGGACCTGGGAGGGGGAAGGGGAGGGAGCGGGGACGGCATCCGCGAGCCCGTCGAAATCGACCAGCCCGCTGGCCTCGAGGACCGAAATGTGGTCCAGCACCGTGGTGTTGGCGTCGGTGGCCAGCTGCCGGACCATGGAGTTGCGGGTCTGCGCGCGGATCTGGGCCACCAGGGCGAAGACCTTGCCGTGCGCCCGGCGCAGCAGCTGGACGAAGAGCCGTTCGTACTCCGCTCCCTGGGCGCGGTCCAGTTGGCCGAGCCAGCCCTGCTGCTGGTCGCTGGGGCGGTCGGGCAGGTCGATTCCGAGGGCCTCGCCCACCTCCAGGACGCGCCGGTCGAGTTCGGTGTGGCCTTCGACCAGGTGCTCCCCGGCGGTGCGCACGGCGGGCCGGGTGCCGCGCTGTTGGGCCTGGCGTCCCGCGGGCAGCTCCCAGAGCCCGGCGAGGCGCACCTTGCGGACGAAGTCCCGGTCCTGGGGGCTCAGCGGGCCGAAGGCCGTGCTCAGGGTCCCGGCGCCGTCGTCGTCGGCGGCCGGAGCCTTGGCGGACGCGGCCGCGGCCGCCGTGGCGGCGCTCTTCCCGCCGAACTTCTGCACCGGGATCAGCAGGGCGACCAGGGTGAAGGCGAGGGCTCCGATGACCACGCCCGTGCCGATCACCTGGCGCGAAGCGCGCGACATGCCGGCGAGGGACGAGCGGCGGAATGACAGCACTGTGCCTCCTTGTGCGGGTCCGGGAAGCCGCGCCGTGTCTGCCTGCGGCGCGGTGCTCCCGGGTGCCAAGGGACGCTAGGCGAGTTGGGGGGCCGGTACGGAAGGGCCATCACGAACGGACAAAGATCCGGGCGGCCCCCCGGGCGGATGGTACGGTTCCGCCCGGCCGTCCCCGGATCGCCCGGGCAATCCACCCGTTCGCAACTCCTGTGCCACCACGCATGGTTGAGTGGCAGTGAGCCATGTGGAAGCCCTCGTGACAGGAGACGCGCGATGCGCCGGTACGGACCCGCCCGCCCCGCCCTGACGGCCCTGGCGGCCCTCGTGCTCGCCGTCGTCGCCACGGGCTGCGGCGGCGACGACGGCGCGCCCAAGGAGGTCTCGCAGGAGGGCAAGGGGGGCTATCCGTGGGTGGCCACCGACGAGATCTGCAACGCCCTGCCCTACGGGAAGCTGACCGACCTGCTCGGCGCCCGCGAGGAGGTCGCCGAACGGGCCAAGCGGGCCGGTGGCGGCGCCCCCGGCTTCACCTGCACCCAGGCGCTGATGGAGCGCGGCCAGGTCGCCTACGGGGGCGTGAAGGTCGAGGTGGGGTTCAGCTTCACGGAGGGCGTCGACTTCGCCAAGCAGGTCTTCGCCGGCGGCCGCAAGGACACCCCCACCACCGTGCCGGACGGCCATCTGGTGGACGTCCCGGGCGTCGGCCGGGAGGCCTTCCGGTTCGGCTACGACAAGCCGACCGATCTGCACCAGGTGCGGGAACTCCAGGTCAGGGACAGCAACTTGCTGCTGACCGTGGTGCTCACGGTGGACGCCCGCCAACAGCCGACGACCGAGAGCCTGGGGAAGCTGGACGCGGCCGTCGACTCCTTCGCCCGGGGCGTCCTGGACGCCGTCGCCAAGTGACCGTACATGGACAACCCTTGACGTAAGGTTGACGCTCCCTTCGACCGCCCCGGCCGCCCCGGCCACTACGGTCCCTCCCATGTCCACACGACCGACCGCCCTCCCGGTCCTCCCCTACCGCAAGCCCACCCGGGGCCGCGACTACTGGGTCCTGGACGACGTGCTCCCCGACCCGGACGCGGTCCGGGAGCGCGCGCTGGCCAGGGACGACTGGACCGAGGGGTACCCCCACAAGCCCGAGAGCTGGCCCGGGCTGCGCGTCATGCCGGGGCTCGACCCGGGCGAGCTGGAGCGGGTGGAGCGCCTGGTCCGCAAGGCGACCGGCGCCCGCGAGCTGTGGGCCGAACGGCCCGCCGGGGGCGGCACCTTCAACCACAACTGCGTCCAGGTCGTCGGCGCGGGCGAGTGCGAGCCCCGCCCGCACACCGACTCGCGCAGCCTGTGCCGCTACGCCGCCGTGCTGTACCTCAACCCCCGCGTGCCCAAGGGGTGCGGGACCAGTTTCTACCGCCAGAGCCTGCCCGGCGGGGTGCTCGGCGGCAACCAGGTGATCGCCCCGCACAACACCCTGGTCGACGCCCTGGGCACGCGCTTCGTCGCACCGGACTCCTTCGTCCCCGACGTCGAGGTCCCGCACCGCGCCAACCGGCTGCTGCTCTACTCGGCGAACATGATCCACAGCGCCACCGACTACTGCGGCACCACCCTGGAGGACAAGCGGATGACCGCCGTCTTCTTCTGGAAGGCGGCCTGACCCCGCCCGCACGGGTGCGGGCGGGAACGGACGGCGGCGCCCACGGCCCCGGGTCGGCTCAGCCCAGCCCGGCCGGGAGCCGACCCGTGTGCAGCACGCCCACCACCTGCGTGGCGCGCGTCAGCGCCACGTACAGGTCGCTGGACGACAGGTCCGCGGGCTCGACCACGATGACCGTGTCGAACTCCAGCCCCTTGGCCTGGCGCGGGTCGAGCAGCACGACCGGCCGGGTCAGGTCCGGCTCCTCCCCCGGCCGCACGTCCACGTCCGTGGCGGCCAGCGCCGCCGCCAGCTCCGCGTGCAGCGGCCGGGGCGCGATCACCGCGAGCCGGCCCTGCGCCGCGCGGTGCTCGGCGACGGCTCCGGCGAGCGCGGCAGGCAGGTCGGCGGCCTCCCGGATCCAGGGCGCGACCCCGGTGGAGCGCACCGAGCTGGGCGGTTCGAAGCCGGGGTGGTGGGCCCGCAGCACGGCCGCCGCGAGCTCCATCACCTCCGCGGGCGTGCGGTAGTTGACCCCGAGCCGGGCCAGCTCCCAGCGGTCGCCGACGTACGGCTCCAGGATCCGCTCCCAGGAGCCGCAGCCGGCCTCGTCGCCCGTCTGCGCCGGGTCCCCGACCAGGGTCATCGAGCGGGTGGGGCAGCGGCGCATCAACAACCGCCAGGCCATTTCGGACAGTTCCTGCGCCTCGTCGACGATGACGTGTCCGAAGGCCCAGGTCCGGTCGGCCGCGGCGCGCTCGGCGGCGCTGCGGTGGTCCTCCTCCTCCTGGCGCTCGGCCATCCGTTCGGCGTCGATGAGGTCGTGGGCGGCGAGGAACTCGCTCTCCTCGTCCTCGAACTCGTAGGACTCCGAGCCCTGGGAGAGGTCGAGCACGCCCTGCGCGTACGCGACGCGCCGCTGCCGGTCGCGCTCCTCTGCGGCGCGCAGCGCGCTGTCGTCGGTGCCGAGCAGCTCGGCGGCCTCGTCCAGCAGCGCGACGTCCGCCGGGGTCCACCCGCCGTCGGTGCGCCGGACCAGGTCGGCCTCCTCGGGCGCGAGGTGCGTGGGATCGGCGAGGAAGTCGGTGATCAGCCGCTCCGGGGTGAGGGAGGGCCACAGGACGTCGATGGCGGCGTGCACCGCGCCGCTGGTGGCGATCTCCTTGCCCAGTTGGGCGACGTCGTCGGGGCCGAGGAGGTTGGGCCCGCCGTAGGGGTCGGCGCCGAGCCGGTCGGCGAGCTGCTCGGTGAGCGCGTCGATGATGCGGAAGGCGAAGTAGGGGCGGGCCAGGTTGTGCGGCAGGCCGGTGGCGCGGGCCCGGTCGCGGGCCTCGTGCGCCATCGTGCGGTGCAGCAGCAGGGTCCCGTAGTCGTCGTGGTCGATCTCCAACGCGGCTTCGGGGACGGTGTCCGTGTCCTCGCCGAGCCCCGCGGGCACGTGCTCCGGCAGCGTCTGGCGGTCGCCGACGACCCGGGCCAGTACGTCGGCCATCGCGGCGCGGCCCTTGACGGCCGCGGCCCCGGGCCGGTCGGTGGCGGTGGCGTGCACCCCGGGGAAGAGCTCGCCGAGGGTGGCGAGCAGGACGCCCGTCTCGCCCAGGGCCGGGAGCACCTGCCCGATGTAGCCGAGGAACGCGGGCCCCGGGCCGACGATCAGGACCCCGCGCTTGGCGAGCAGCTCGCGGTGGGCGTAGAGCAGGTACGCCGCCCGGTGCAGGGCGACGGCGGTCTTGCCGGTGCCCGGGCCGCCCTCGACGACCAGGACTCCGCGGTGCGGCGAGCGGATGATGCGGTCCTGCGCGGCCTGGATGGTGCGCACGATGTCGTGCATGCGGCCGGTGCGGGCGGCGTCGAGCGCGGCGAGCAGCACGGCGTCCGCGTCGGCGCCCTCGTGGCCGGTGCGCTCGGCGTCGGTGAGGTCGAGGATCTCGTCGTGCAGGGCGGTGACCCGGCGGCCGCGGGTGGTCAGGTGGCGCCGGCGGCGCAGCCCCATGGGGTGGTGGCCGGTGGCGAGGTAGAAGGGGCGCGCCACCTCGGCCCGCCAGTCCAGGACGAGGGGGGTGCGGTCCGCGTCGTCCTGGCGGATTCCGATGCGGCCGATGTGGTGGTCACGGCCGTCGGAAAACTCCAGCCTGCCGAAACACAGGCCGTTCTCGCCCGCGTTCAGGGCGGAGAGCAGCCCGGATTGTTCGGCGACCATGACGTCGCGCTCCAAGCGGGCCTGGAAACCGGTTCCGATGTCGCGCAGGGCGCCCCGTACGGCGTGTTCGGCCTGTTCGCGCAGGTCGTCGAGGCGGTCGTACAGCTCGGTGATGAATTGCTGCTCATTCTCGAATTCCGCGGTTGACAATTCTACTCCCGACGCGATACAGTGTTCCCATAAGCTTGTTCATGGCTTCCGCATGCCCAGCGAGGCGCCGAAGTCGTGAATCATCAAATATACGCAGAGAAATACCCCGGTCGTCAATCCGACCGGGGTATTTCTCTTATGCGGAACCCAGACGCTTCAGGCCTTCAAGGGGTCGACCGATCAGAGCCGGCACCACTTCACCGGGGTCAGGTCCTTGACGTAGCGCGCGGAGACCCAGGCCTCCACCTTGGTGTTGAGGCGGTACCAGAGGGGGTTGTCCCCGACCTTCTCGCCGCGCTCCTTGCAGAGGATCTCCAGCTTCTGGTGCGGGTGGACCCGGCCCAGGTCGCGCGAGTGGGTGGTCGGCCTGCTGCGGACGGTCAGCGGACCCTTCGAGACGACCTTGCCGATCGCGTACCTGTACTGCGGGTCCTTCTCGGGCTCCGGCACGGCGCCCGGCTGGAGCGCCCCCCACTGCTCGTTGGACATGATCTGCGTCGCCGGACCCTCGTCCGCCACCGCGGTGCCCGCGCCGCTCAGACCGAGCAGCAGACCGCCCGCGACGAGGCGAGGACCGTCCTGGTGGGCTTCGACGTGATCGAGGTGATCGACATGTGCGGCTCCCGTACGAAGACTTCCGGCGACCCGTCCGGTCGCCCGGGACGACTATGGCCCTCCTCCCCCGCCGTCCCCGGCCCGCCGCGCGCGTCCGATCGGGTGGACCCGGACGACGGGCGGGGATCCGACGCCGCCGGGGCCGCGGGGCGCACGGAAGATGGGCGGACGCGGACTGGGGAGGCGGACGTCCATGGACTGGCTGCGCGCGCACGTCTTCGAGCCGTACCCGGAGCTCCTGGTCTTCCTCACCGTCGCCGTCGGCTTCCAGATCGGCCGGATCCGCTACCGGACCTTCGCGGTCGGTGCGGTGACCGGCTGCCTGGTCGCCGGGCTGCTCATCGGCTCGCAGACCCACGTGGAGATCACCGGACCCATCAAGTCCGTCTTCTTCCTGATGTTCCTCTTCGCCCTCGGCTACGACGTGGGGCCCAAGTTCTTCCGCTCCCTGCGCAAGGACGCCGCCCCGCAGGTCCTGCTCACCCTCGTCGTCTGCGGCAGCGGACTCGCCGTCTGCTGGGGCCTGGCCCACCTGCTCGGCTACGGGCCCGGGCTGGCCGCCGGACTGCTGGGCGGGGCCCTCACCCAGTCCGCCGTCATCGGGGTCGCCGCCGACACCATCGGCCAGCTGCCCGGCCTCGACGCCGCCGCGGCCCAGGAGCAGGCGCACCTCGTCGCCGTCGCCTACGCCGTCACCTATCCGCTGGGCACCGTACTGCCCGCGATCCTGCTGCCCACCGTGCTCCCGCGGCTGCTGCGCCGGGACCTGGCCGTCGACAGCGCGCTGCTCGGCGCCGCACTCGAAAGCGCCGGGCCGGATCCTGACCTGGACGCGGGCAAGGGCTACTACCAGCACGTGCTGCGCGCCTACGACGTGGACGTGGAGGGTTTCGCGGGCCGCGGCATCGGCGAGTTCGAGGCGGAACAGCGGGAGTTGGACCGACGGATCTACATCACCCGGGTGCGGCGGGACGGGAAGGTCATCGACCACGACCCGCTGACCCTGCTGCGGCTCGGGGACACCGTCGCCGTGAGCGCCGTGCGCGGGGACCTGGTCGCCTTCGACGCGCGGACGCACATCGGCATGGAGTCCGACGACATGGAGCTGCTGGGCTACCGCACGGAGACCCTGCACATCGTGCTCACCGATCACGCCTACGACGGCACCACGATCCGGACCCTGCGCCACGCGGACTTCATGACCGGGGTGTTCATCGTCAGCCAGGAGCGCGCGGGGGCGGAGCTGGCGATGGGCCGGGGCAACGCGCTGCGCCGCGGCGACACCCTGGTGATCACCGGACCGCAGCCGCTCGTGGAGACGGCCGCCGCGCACCTGGGCACGGCGGTGCCGACCACCTTCGCGACCGACATGGTGTGGATCGCCAGCGGGCTGTTCATCGGCGGGTGCATCGGCATTCCGGCCCTGCACGCGGCGGGCGCCCCGCTGTCGCTGTCCACCTCGACCGGGGCCCTGTTGATGGGGCTGGTCTTCGGTCACGTCCGCAGCAAGCGGCCGACGTACGGGAACCTGCCCTCGGCGGCGCAGTGGCTGCTCGGCACGCTGGGGCTGTGCATGTTCGTGACCATCGTCGGCCTCAACGCCGGACCGAGCTTCGCGAGCGGGCTGCTCCGGGCGGGGTGGCCGCTGCTGGTCGGCGGGGCGGTGGCGACCTCCGTACCGCTGCTGATCGGGTTCGCCTTCGGCCACTTCGTCCAGCGCATCCCGCTGCCGACGCTGATGGGCGCGCTGTCCGGGGCGCAGACCACGACGGCGGCGATCGGCGCGCTGAACGAGCGGGCGCGCAGCCAGATCCCGGGGCTGGGGTGCACCGTGCCGTACGCGCTCGGCAACGTGCTGCTGACCCTGTGGGGCTCGGCCATCGTGCTGCTGACGGGCTGAGCCGCGCGAGGGCGCTCACCGCGGTACGTCGACGGGCGCGCCGAGGGCGCGTGCGCGCTCGGCGGCCCACACCAGGCAGTGCGTGGCCAGGCTGGTGCGGGGTCCGGAGAGCAGCAGGTCGCCGTCGCCGGTCGCCACCGCGGCCAGGAACGCCTCGGTCAGGGCCAGGTCCCCGCCCCCGTGCCCGCCCTGCGGTGACCCCCCGGCGGGTGTGACCAGCTCCTCGCGGCCGGTGCGGAAGTCGGTGACGCGCAGGGTGGCGCCGTCGCCCTCGATGTGGCCGTGGGTGCCGAAGAGCCGGGTGCGGCGGTCGCCCATGGGCGTGAAGGCGCTGACGGTGAAGGTGGCGGTGGCGCCGTCGGCGAACTCCATCGCGACGACCTGGTGGTCGGCCGCGTCGTTGTCGCAGGCGTACACGCAGCGGCCGTACGGCCCGGTGCGCAGTGCTTCGCGCACGGCGGCCGGGGTCGGTTCGGGCGTCACCGCGGACAGCGGCCAGAACTCGCGGCGCGGATCCCCGAGGCAGTCGAGGTAGAGGCGGGGCGCGGAGTAGGGGCAGTCGGGCTCGACCGCGCAGTCGGTGCAGCGGGCCGCGGCGCCGGGCGGGGCGCCCTCGGGCCGGAAGTGCGTGCGGCGGCCGTGGGACATGACGGTGGCCGGGGAACGGCCGAAGAGGTGCACGAGCCAGTCCAGGTCGTGGCAGGCCTTGGTGAGCAGCAGGGGACCCGAGGTGTCGGAGCGGCGCCAGTTGCCGCGGACGAAGGAGTGCGCGAAGTGCCACCAGCCGACGGGCTCCAGGTGCTCGGCGCCGACGAGGCGGCCGATCCGGCCCTCGTCGAGGAGCGCCTTGAGGGTCCGGGTGTAGGGCGTGTAGCGCAGCACGTGGCAGACGGCGAGGAGGACGCCGTGGCGCTCCGCGGCGACGGCGATGCGTTCGGCCTCGGGCTCCTCGGCGGCCATCGGCTTCTCCACCAGGAGGTGGTGGCCGGTGGCCGCCAGGGCGACGGCGGGGTCGGTGTGCATCCGGTCCTGGGTGGCGATGATCGCGGCGTCGGCGTGGCGGTCGGCGGCGGCCAGGGCCTGCCAGTGGGGGTGGACCCGGTCGGGCGGGACGCCGAACTCGGCCGCGGCGGCGGCGCGTCGGGCCGGGTCGGGCTCGGCGAGGGTGGTGACGCGGCCGGCGCCGGTCGCGTGCGCGTGCCGGGCGTAGGTCAGGCCGCGCAGGCCCGCGCCGACGAGGGCCAGGGTCACCGGGGGCTGCGGGGGGTGGGGGTTCGCCGTCATGCGGGCCTCCTGGGGTGGGGTGGTCGGGTCGGGTCGGTCGTGGGGCCTCCGGCGGCGCCTCAAACGCCGGCGGGGCTGGATCGGCGCGGCTCGTGGGGGTGGGTGGGGGCCATGGGGTTGCTCTGCCCTGGGTGGGGGGTGGTGAAGCGTTGGGTGTTCGGCGCGGTGGGGGTGGGGGGTGGGGGGCGTCGCCGTATTGTCGGCGCGGGGAGGGTCCGGGGTCGTCCGGCCACGGGATCACGCAGCGGCAAGGAGCAGCAGTGGCACCGATCGACCCCTTCCCGTTCCCCAAGGACCCCGGCGGTCCCGAGGCCCGGAGCCGCGAACCCCTGCACGTGTTCGTCCTGTCCGGCTCCTCCCGCACGGGCTCCGTCAACGCCCGCCTCGCGGCGCTGGTCGCGCAGCTCGTCGTGCGCGCGGGGGCGACCGCGGACCTCGCGCACATCGGTGACTTCCTGATGCCCCCGTACGACGGGGACGACGAGGCCGACGAGGGTCCGCCCGCCGCCGCCGGGGTGCTGCGCGACCGGCTGGACGCGGCCCAGGCCCTGGTGATCGCCTCCCCGGAGTACAACGCCTCGGTGCCCGGGGTGCTCAAGAACGCGGTCGACTGGGTCTCGCGGCTGCGCCCGCAGCCCTTCAAGGACAAGCAGGCCCTGCTGGTCTCGGCCTCCCCGTCGCTGGTCGGCGGCAACCGCGGCCTGTGGGCGCTGCGCGTCCCGCTGGAGCACCTCGGGGCGCGCGTGTACCCGGACATGTTCAGCCTGGCCATGGCCCACCAGGCGTTCGGCGCGGACGGCGCGCTGACGGACACGGGGCTGGGCGAGCGGCTCGAATCGACGGTGGACTCGTTCCTCGACCTGGTCGAGGCCGACACGCGCTACCTGTGCCTCCAGCGCCGCTGGTACGAGTTCCTGGGCGACCGCAGCGACGCGACGGTCACGGCCCGCGCGCAGGACTGAGGTGCGCCCCGGCGCCGTAAGTCCATGACAGCACGCGGGTTTGTCCATGGGCCTGCCGCGGCCGCGGTCCGCAAGCTGACGTGATCAGCGAGCGGACGGCCGGCCTCCACGTCGTGCGGTTCCGCGCAGGAAGCGCCGACTCCCGGAGGTCCGATGCGCACCCCCCTCTGGCCGGCCGCAGCCGCGGTGGCCGGCCTCGTCGCCACCCTGGTCGTGGCCGCGCCCACCGCGACGGCGGCGACGCCCGTGACCCTGACCTCGCCCGAACTGTCCGTGAGCGTGGACCCCGCCTTCCCCCGGGTGATCAGCTACACCCGACGGGCGACCGGTGACGTGCTGAACGGCAACGAGGACCCGCTCTCCGCCGTGGTGGTCAACGGGACCTCCTACACCCCGACGGTGACCTCCACCGCGACGGCCTCGGGGATCGACTACGTGATGTCGTTCTCCGGTGTCACCCTCACGTCCTCGCTGTCGGTGGCCGGTTCGGTGGTGGACTTCAAGGTCACCTCGATCCAGGACACGGCCGCGCTGCGCGTGCGCAGTTTCTCGATACCCGACCACACCCTCGTCAGCGTGCGCAGCGACCAGGCGGGCGCCGCCCTGTCCACGGCCTCGATGTACACGGCCACCACCGGTACGGGCGACGCCTTCACCCCGGTCACGGCGAGCACGCCGGTCGACGCGGCCCCCAGGACGGTGATGTACGGGCTGGTGAACACCGGGAAGCTGGCCGCCGCGATCGACACCAACTCCCGGTACGACCAGCCGTCCGGCGCCACCGCCCGCGAGAACGGTCGGATCAGCGAGCGGGTCACCGACAAGGGGTCCTACCGTCGGGCGGGCCTGTGGAGCGGGGACTGGTTGTACCGGCCGAGCGGCGCTCCGCTCGACGATCCCGAGCCGCTGCCGTACGCGCGCGTGGCGATCACCGCCGACCGCAACGCGGACGCGGTGGTGGACTGGCAGGACGCGGCCATCGCCTACCGGGACGTCTGGACCCCGCCGACGGGCTGGCAGCAGACCGCGGACCGGGTGGTGCAGAGGATCCCCTTCAACTTCGCCTCGGCCGCCACCCATCCCTTCTCCGAGACGCTCGACGAGACCAAGCGGGTGGCCCGGGCCACCGACGGCCTCGGCCAGTTCGTGCTGCTCAAGGGGTACGCGTCGGAGGGGCACGACTCGGCGCACATGGACTACAAGAACATCGGGTCGAAGCTGGGCGGCGCCGCCGGTCTCAACTCATTGATCACGGCCGGGCACTCCTACAACGCCGACTTCGGCGTGCACATCAACGCGACCGAGGAGTACCCCGTCTCGGCCACCTTCGACCCGGCCCACCAGAGCGGCGGGCTCGGCTGGGACTGGCTGGACCAGTCGTACTACGTCGACACCCGCAAGGACGGCCAGTCGGGCGAGCGGCTGAAGCGCCTCCAGGACCTCAAGGCCGCGGCTCCCGGGCTGGACTTCCTCTACGTGGACGTCTGGTACGGCGACGGGTACGTGTCGCGGAAGCTGGAGCGGGAGATCGGTTCGCTGGGCTACCAGTTGGCCACGGAGTTCCCCAACACGCTGACCGAACAGTCCCTTTGGCACCACTGGGCGACGGACGTGGACTACGGCGGTAGCGACCTCAAGGGCATCAACTCGACCATCACCCGCTTCATCGCGAACCACGCCAAGGACGACTGGATCGCGCGCAATCCGCTGCTCGGCGGCGCGGAGGTCACCGCCTACGAGGGCTGGCAGGGCAAGAAGGACTACGCCGCCTTCCTGAACACGACCTTCGCCACCAACCTGCCGACCAAGTACCTCCAGGAATCGCCGATCGTGAAGTGGACGGCCGACACGGTCACCCTCGCGAGCGGCACCTCGGTCACGACGGCCGGCGGTACCCGGAAGATCACCACGGCCGGGCGCACGGTCCTGGACGGCTCCGCGTACCTCTTGCCGCGCGACGGGAAGCTCTACCACTGGAACGACAAGGCCGCCGCGACGACCTGGACCCTGCCGGCGGGTTGGAGCGCGCCCAAGCTCTACCAACTGACCGACTCCGGACGCCGGTTCGTCAAGGACCTGCCGGTCACGGGGGGCCGGGTGACCATCGACGCGGCGGCCCGCACCCCCTACGTCGTCACCGACGGGGCCGCCCCGGCGCAGGGCGACCCGCAGTGGGGCGAGGGCACCCCGGTCAAGGACCCGTCCTTCTACTCCGGTGACCTCTCCGCCTGGAACGTCACCGGGGCGGGCGCCGCGGTGACGCGCAACGCCCAGGGGCAGAACGAGCTGACCCTGGCCGCGGGCACCGCGCCCACCGTGTCGCAGCAGCTCACCGGCCTGACCCCGGGGACCTACGCCGCCTCGGTGTGGGTCTCCACCCCCACCGGGCGGGCCGCCACCCTCAAGGTGTCCCCCACCGGGGGCGCGGCCGCGTCCGTGTACGCCGACTCCTCGCCGCTGGTGAACAACCTCGGCGGCAGCGAGAAGAACGGCACGAGGATGCAGCGGATGAAGGTGTTCTTCGACGTGCCGGCGGGCCAGTCCACCGCCACCCTCCAGCTGTCGGCCGCCTCGGGTGCGGGCACCGTCGTGCTGGACGACGTCCGCGTGGTGCGCGGTGCGCGCACCCCGCTCGGCGGGCACTGGTTCACCGAGGACTTCGAGAACGTCGACGCGGGCTGGGGGCCCTTCGCCTTCGGTGGCGCGGGCGGCTCGGCGACCGACCCGCGCACGCACATCGCGCAGCGCAACGCGCCCTACACGCAGGCGGGTTGGAACGGAAAACTGGTCGACGACGTGATCGGCGGCCAGAACTCGCTCAAGTCGCACGAGGAGCGCACCGGCCTGGTCTACCGCACGCTGCCGCAGACCCTGCGGCTGGTGCAGGGGCGCTCGTACAAGGTGAGCTTCGGTTATGAGAACGGCTTCGCGGGCGACTACCAGTTCGTCACCGGCGCCGGGAGCACGGAGAGCGCCACCGCGCTGGGCCAGGCCCGGACCGCGACCACCTTCACGAAGACCTTCACGGCCGGGGCGGACGCCTGGATCGGGATCCGGAAGGTCAGTGCCGAGGACTCGCACAACGAGGCCGACTTCGTGCTCGACGACCTGGCGGTGGACGACCTGGGGCCCGCGGGCGGCGGTGAACTCCTGGTCCCGCAGTCGCGGATGAGCGTGAAGGCGGTGGACAGCGAGGAGACGGCCGGCGAGAACGGCAGGGCCGCGAACGTCCTCGACGGGGACCCGGCGACCATCTGGCACACCCAGTGGTACCGGGCCACCGCGCCGATGCCGCACGAGATCGCCCTGGACCTGGGGGCCGCGTACGACGTCGGCGCGCTGCACCTCCTGCCGAGGCAGGGCCAGAGCAACGGCCGGATCGCGGACTACCAGGTCCTCACCTCCACCGACGGGGTCAACTGGAGCGCGGCGGCGTCCGGGACCTTCCCCGACTCCACGGCGCAACAGGACGCGACCTTCACGCCCCGTTCCGCGCGCTACGTCAAGCTCAGGGCGACGCGGGAGGTGGCGGGCAACCCCTGGACCTCGGTCGCGGAGCTGAACGTCGGCTACCGGCCCTGAGGCGTCAGGCGTCAGGCATCAGGCGTGAGGCGTCAGGCGTCAGGTCTGGCGCCTGACGCCTGCGCCGGTTGGCTCGGCAGCGACTGCTGTTCGCGGAAGCGACCGGGGGCCACTCCCACCCGGCGGCTGAACAGCCTGCTGAAATAGGCCGCGTCCTCGTAACCGACCCGCCGGGCGACCCCGGCGACCGGCAGGTCGGTGCGGGCGAGGAGCTCCTTGGCCCGGCTCAGCCGGATCCCGAGGAGGTACTCCTTGACCCCCTCGCCGGTGCTGCGCCGCACCGCGCCGCGCAGTTCGTGCAGCCCCATCCCCAGGCGCGCGGCGTGCTCCGCCACCGAGATCGGCAGGAGCGCGTCGCGCGCGAGGGTGTCCATCACGGCGTCCCCGTGCCGGGAGACCTCCGCGCGGGCGTAGCGCAGGGCGACGAAGAGCCCGTGGACGGCGGCGGCGGCCTCCACGTCGAGCAGCGGGCCGCCGCGCCGGGCCGCCCGGACGATCCCGTCG
This sequence comes from Streptomyces sp. NPDC059917, assembly GCF_042730635.1. Classification (NCBI taxonomy): domain Bacteria; kingdom Bacillati; phylum Actinomycetota; class Actinomycetes; order Kitasatosporales; family Streptomycetaceae; genus Streptomyces; species Streptomyces sp. NPDC059917. The sequence goes on along the minus strand of NZ_JBHWLC010000064.1, from coordinate 6,965 downwards.
ATGACGTGGCGCACCCCGGCCGTCTCGGTCAGCGGGACCACCGGCCGGTCCGGGGTGATGTAGCCGAGGTCGGTGTACGCCTCGACGCTGCGGCCCGCGAAGTCGACGAAGCCCTCGTCCCAGCCGGTGGCGGGGTCGGGCCCGTAGTGGTGCACGACCCCGGGCATCAGCCACAGCAGCGCGGGCGCGACCACCTCCTGCGGCGCCCTGCCGCCGTGGCTGAACCAGCCGCGGCCCGCCGTGACGACCACGGCGACGTGGTGGTCGAGGACCCGTGGCCCGACGACGGGCAGCACGCCCCGCTGGAGGCCGACGCCGAGGCAGACCAGGCCGAGGCGGCGGTGGTTGGCGGTGGGCGCGAAGTACCGCATCCAGCTGCTGTAGGGCGGCGGATCGGACGGCGTCGGCGGGAGTTCGGGCGTGGGGGCGGACATCTGCGGATTGTGATCCACGACCGTGCGCGCCCTCAAGGGGCCCGCGCCCGCCACCGCGGCGGGGCCACCGGGGCGGGGCGGGCGCCGACGGCGGCGGCGGTCGGGTCAGGTGACGGTGATCGCGTCGAGCTTCGCGCGCAAGTAGTGGTGGGAGTCGACCGGTTCGTGGACCACCCGGCCGGTGGGGGCGGGCAGGGATTCCACCCGGGTGTGCGGGTCGCACTCGTAGAAGTAGACGAGGGAGAGCAGTTCCTCCGCGGGTGCCTCGGCGGGCGGCGGCAGCACGCGGTGGCGGCCCGCGCGCCAGCGGTCACCGGTCCAGCGGGCCATCAGGTCGCCGATGTTGACGGTGAGGGCGGCCGGGTCCCAGGGTGCGTCCTGCCAGCCGCCCGCGTCGGTGTGGATCTGGAGCCCGCCCGCGCCCCGTTCGCGGTCCAGGACGGTCACGGTGCCGAAGTCGGTGTGCGCGCCGATGCGGAACTGGCCGGGCAGGGGCGGCCCGGTGTGCTCGGCGCCCGGGTACCAGTTGACGTTGAAGCCCCAGGTGGGGTGGCCCGTGTGGCGGGTGAAGAGGTCCGGGCCCGCGCCGAGGGCGAGGGCGAGCAGTTCCAGCAGTTCGTCGCAGAGGGCGCGCATCCGGGCGAGGTACTCCGTGACCAGGGCGCGCAGTTCGGGGACTTCCGCGGGCCAGGCGTTGGGGCGGAACCACTCGGCGTCCACGGCGGCCCGGCCGGTGGGTTCGTCGGCCGCCCAGGACCAGGACTCCTTGAGGTCGGGCGGGGAGGGGGCGCCCTCGGCGTAGCTGTTGGCCTCGGCGCCCGGGCCGAGCCAGCCGCGATCGCCGACGGCCACGGCGTAGGGCTGCTTGGCGGTGGCGGGCAGCCGGAAGAAGGTGCGGGCGGCGGCGCGGATCCGGGCGGGCAGGGCGGGGTCGACGCCGTGCCCGGTGATCAGCAGGAAGCCGGCCTCCTGGAGCGCCCGGTCGACGCGGTCGGCGGTGCGGGCGCGGGCGTCCGGGCCGTCGGAGCGCCAGGGCCCGAGGTCGATCACGGGGACGGGCGAACGCGTCATCTGCGGCCTGCTTTCCGGTCGGTGCCCGGGGCCGGTCGGCGGCGGGCACGGAGGGCGTCACGGGGGACGGCGGGTGCGGGTCCATGTTCGCAAGCCCTCTGCCGTCCAGGTGTTGACGACGCGCTCGGCGCTCACCCCGCATTCCACGGCCCGTTCGCAGCCGAGCGGCTGCCAGTCCAGCTGGCCGGGCGCGTGGGCGTCGGTGTCGATCGCGAAGAGCGCGCCCGCGGCCACGGCGCGGCGCAGCAGTCTGCGGGGCGGGTCCAGTCGTTCCGGCCGGCTGTTGATCTCCACAGCGGTGCCGGAGGCGGCGCAGGCCGCGAAGACGGCGTCCGCGTCGAAGGTGGACTCGGGTCGGGTCCGGCCGGTCACCAGGCGTCCGGTGCAGTGGCCGAGGACGTCGACGAGGGGGTTGCGGACGGCCGCGAGGAGGCGACGGGTCATGGCGGCGGGTTCCATCCGGAGCTGGGAGTGCGCGGAGGCGACGACGAGGTCGAGGGAGTCCAGCAGCTCCGGCTCCTGGTCCAGGCTCCCGTCGGCGAGGATGTCGCACTCGATTCCGGTGAGCAGGCGGAACGGCGCCCAGGTGGCGTTGAGTTCGGCCACCGCCGCCAGCTGTTCGCGCAGCCGCTCCGGGGAGAGTCCGCGGGCGACGGTCAGCCGCGGCGAGTGGTCGGTGAGGACCGCCCACTCGTGGCCGATCCCCGCGGCGGCCCGGCCCATGTCCTCGACGGGGCTGCCGCCGTCGGACCATTCGGAGTGCAGGTGGCAGTCGCCGCGCAGGGCCGCGCGCAGGGCGGCGGCCGCGGGGCTGGGCGGCGGTTCGCCCTCGGGGTGGGCGGCGACCTCGTCCTCCAGCGTGCGGAGGTAGGAGGGGACCGTCCCGGCGAGGGCCTCCTCGATGACCCGGGCGGTCTTGGGCCCGATGCCCTTGACCGCCTCCAGGGTGCCCGCGGCGGCCCGCTCGGCCGTCTCCCCCGGGCCCATCGCGGTGAGGCTCGCGGCGGCGCCGCGGAAGGCGCGCACCCGGTAGGTGGGGGCCTGTGCGCGCTCCAGCAGGAAGGCGATCCGGCTCAGCGCCGCCACCGGGTCCATGTCCCACCTCCTGCCGTCGCCGCCGCGCGGGAGCCCGTACTCCCCAGTCTGGCAAGGCGCGCGCGGTGGAGCACCCCGACCGCGCGTAGGCTGGGACGTGGACTCGGGTGCGCTCCGCCGGGAGGCGGTGGATCATGGCCGGACTGGTGTACCGGAGCTTTGACTCCGCGGACGAAACGAGGCCGTTCGAAGACGGCAAGGGCAGGCTCGACCTGCTGGAGACGGACGGCGGCCCGGTGGGACGCGCCGTGTTCGAGCCCGGCTGGCGCTGGTCCCAGCACATCAAGCCGCTGGCGGGCACGGAGAGCTGCGAGTCGGCGCACACCGGGTACATCGTGAGCGGCCGGATGAACATCGTGATGGACAGCGGCGAGAGCGCCGAGGTCGGCCCGGGCGACTTCATCCAGATCGCGCCCGGGCACGATGCCTGGGTGGTGGGCGACGAGCCCTGCGTGGCCTTGGACTGGACGGGCTACGGAAACTACGCTCAGCCGAGCAGCGCGTAGACCGTGGAGGCGGTCGCCGCGGGTTCCGTGGCGCCCTCGGGGGTCATGGTGACGTCCGCGAAGGCCATCCGCTTGCCGAGCTTGGTGACGCGGACGCCGACCAGGACGTCCGCGCCGACCACCGGGCGCTGGAAGCTGGTGGACTGCTGGACGGTGGTCATCGGGCCGTAGCCGCCGCGCGCCGCGGAGATCGCGATGACGGTGGCGGTGTCGGCCGCGGCCATCAGGGCCTGGCCGCTGAGGCCGCCGCCGTCCCGGGCGAGCCGCTGCGACCAGGGCAGGCGCAGCACGGTCCGGTCCGGGCCGGTCTCCTGGACGACGAGGCCGAGGTCGAGCACCCAGGGGGCGAAGTTCTCGGCGAGGATCTTCTCGCCGTCGGCCGGGGTGAGGGGTGTCTGTGTCACAGGGTGATTGTGGCGGCCGGGACCGGCCGCCACAACACCCCGGTGCGCGGGCGAACCGTCAGAGCGCGGCGGCGAGTTCGGTGCCCTGGCGGATGGCGCGCTTGGCGTCGAGTTCGGCGGCCACGTCGGCGCCGCCGATGAGGTGGGCGTCGATGCCGGCCGCGATCAGCTCGTCGAACAGGCCCCGGCGCGGCTCCTGTCCGGTGCACAGGACGACGGTGTCGGCGGGGATCAGCCGCTGTTCGCCGCCGACGGTGATGTGCAGGCCCTCGTCGTCGATGCGGTCGTAGGCGGCTCCGGCCACCGAGACGACGCCGCGGTGCTTGAGCTCGGCGCGGTGGATCCACCCGGTGGTGGTGCCGAGGCCGGCGCCGACCTTGGTCTCCTTGCGCTGGAGCAGGTGGACCTGGCGCGGGGAGGCCGGGCGGTCGGGCGCGGCGAGGCCGCCGGGGCCGCTGTACGTGGTGTCCACGCCCCAGTGCCGGAAGTAGACGGCGGGGTCCTGGCCGGCGCCCTCGCCGCTGTCGGTGAGGTACTCGGCGACGTCGAAGCCGATGCCGCCCGCGCCGACGACGGCGACGCGCTCGCCGACGGGCGCGCCGTCGCGCAGCACGTCGAGGTAGCTGACGACCGAGGGGTGGTCCACGCCCTCGATGTCGGGGGTGCGGGGGGTGACGCCGGTGGCGACGACGACCTCGTCGTACCCGCCCAGGGCGGCCACGTCGGCGCGGGTGTCGAGGCGGACGTCGACGGCGAGGCGCTCCAGCTGGGTGGCGTAGTAGCGGATGGTCTCCTCGAACTCCTCCTTGCCCGGGATGCGGCGGGCGATGTCGAGCTGGCCGCCGATGTGGCCGGAGGCCTCGTAGAGGGTGACGGCGTGGCCGCGCTCGGCCGCGGAGACGGCGCAGGCGAGTCCGGCCGGTCCGGCGCCGACGACGGCCACGCGCTTCTTCGCGCGGGTCGGGGAGAGGACGAGTTCGGTCTCGTGGCAGGCGCGCGGGTTGACCAGGCAGCTGGTGATCTTGCCGCTGAAGGTGTGGTCGAGGCAGGCCTGGTTGCAGCCGATGCAGGTGTTGATGGCCTCGGGGCGTCCGGCGGCGGCCTTGGCGACGAACTCGGCGTCGGCGAGGAAGGGGCGGGCCAGCGAGACCAGGTCGGCGCGGCCGTCGGCGAGCACCTCCTCGGCGATCTCGGGGGTGTTGATGCGGTTGCTGGTGACCAGGGGCACCGAGACCGCGCCCATCAGCCGCTTGGTGACCCAGGTGTAGGCGGCGCGCGGGACGGAGGTGGCGATGGTGGGGATGCGGGCCTCGTGCCAGCCGATGCCGGTGTTGATGATGGTGGCGCCGGCCGCCTCGATCTCCTTGGCGAGGTGGACGACCTCGTCGAGGGTGGAGCCGCCGGGGATCAGGTCCAGCATGGAGAGCCGGTAGATCAGGATGAACTCCGCGCCGACGGCCTCGCGGGCCCGGCGGACGATCTCCAGCGGGAAGCGGACGCGGTTCTCGTACGAACCGCCCCAGCGGTCGGTGCGCCGGTTGGTCGCGGCGGCGGTGAACTCGTTGATCAGGTAGCCCTCGGAGCCCATGATCTCGACGCCGTCGTAGCCCGCGAGCTGCGCGAGGCGGGCGGCGCGGACGAAGTCCTCGACGGTCTCCTCGACCTCGTCCTCGCTCAGCTCGTTCGGGACGAAGGGGCTGATGGGCGCCTGGAGGGCGCTGGGGGCGACCAGCTCGGGGTGGTAGGCGTAGCGGCCGAAGTGGAGGATCTGCATCGCGATCTTCCCGCCCTCGGCGTGCACCGCCTCGGTGATCACCCGGTGCTCGGCGGCCTCGGCCTCGGTGGTGAGGCGGGCGCCGCCCTCGAAGGGGCGGCCCTTGTCGTTGGGGGCTATGCCGCCGGTGACGATGAGGCCCGCGCCGCCGCGGGCGCGCTCGGCGTAGAAGGCGGCGAGGCGCTCGAAGCCGCGCTCGTGCTCCTCCAGGCCGGTGTGCATCGAGCCCATGATCACGCGGTTCGGCAGGGTGGTGAAGCCGAGGTCCAGCGGGCTCATCAGGTGCGGGTACTGGCTCATGCGGGGGCGCCTCCTCGCGCGGGGGTGATGACCCTGTTGTAGCGAGCCGCCGGACCTTTTGCAACTAGGTGCATAACAACGGCGGGGGGCCGTACGTCCCGACATCCCGGGCCTTTCGGCCCTGCCCGGTGGGACTTGTGGCGGACCTCACGCCCCAAGGAATGGCAAAAAATGAGGGAATGCCCGCTCTTCCCGCCCCCGGCGCCGACCGCCGCGGCCGCGCCCACGGCCCTGCCGACGGCCCCGCCCGCCGCCGCTCCCGCGCGCTGCGCACCGCCGTCGCGGCCACCGCCACCGTCGTCACCACCGCGCTGATCGGCTCCTGCGGCGCCGAGCGCTCCGACAGCGACCGCATCGCCGAGAAGGCCGCCGCGGCCGCCGACACCGCCTCGGCGCCGCCCTCCCCCACGGCGCTCCCCGACCCCACCCGGGCGCCCGCTCCCCCGGCCCAGCTGCTGCCCGGCGCGGCGCGGACGGTACGGCCGTCACTGGCCCCCGAGAACGGCGAGACCGTCGGCGTCGGCCAGCCGGTCTCCCTGGTCTTCAAGGGGCAGCGGGTGGACCCCGCGCTGCGCGCGGGCATCGAGGGCCGGATGCGGATCACCACCTCCACCGCGGTGGTGGGCGCCTGGCACTGGGCCGAGGCCAAGGGCGACACCTACCTGCACTTCCGCCCCCGGCAGTACTGGCCCGCGGGAACGAAGGTCTCGCTGAAGGCGCCGTTGCAGGGGGTGCGGCTCGACGCGCGCACCGCCGCGGCCGGGGACCGCACGCTGGACTTCACCGTCGGGGCCTCGATGGTCAACAAGGTCGACCTGGCGGCGCACACCCTGACCGTGGTCAAGGACGGTACGCCGGTGCGCACGATCCCCGTCAGCGGCGGCGAGGCGAAGTACCGGACCCGCGAGGGCGTCAAGACCATCCTCAGCAAGGACGGCACCGTGCTGATGGACTCGCGCACCATCGGGATCCCGCGCGACCACCCGGACGGCTTCTACGGGCGCTACGAGTGGAGCATGCGCGAGACCATCAGCGGCGAGTACGTCCACGCCGCGCCCGACAACGCCGAGTCCTTCGGCCGCGCCAACGTCAGCCACGGCTGCATCGGCATGTCGACCGCCGACGCGAAGTGGCTCTACGGGCAGAGCCGCAAGGGGGACGTCGTCGAGGTCACCGGCACCACGGGCAAGCCGATGGACCGCTTCGGCAACGGCTACGGCGACTGGAACCTCGACTGGGACGCCTGGGTGAAGGGCAGCGCCCTGGGCGCCTTCAAGACCACCTGAGGCGCGCCCCGGCCCCCGGCGGGGGGGCCCGGGGCGGGGGCGCCCCGCGCGGGGGGCGGGCGGTGGGGTTTAAAAAAAAACAAGCCCCCCCCACC
>NZ_JBHWLC010000063.1:0-50579 GCF_042730635.1 Streptomyces sp. NPDC059917 | reverse complement strand
ACCGGGGCCGGTGGCGAGGCCGGCGCCGCCGCGGCCCCGCCCGGCCGGGGCGCGGCCCCCGCGGCCGGGGCGCCGGTCAAGGTGACGACCCGGCCCTACAGCTGGGAGAGCCCCTGCGACCAGCACTACCTGATCGACAAGCCGTCGGCCGACGTGGCCCCGCCGCCCCTGGAGCCGGACGCCCCGGCCTGGGTCGCCGCGGCCGGGGCCGTCTCGTCGGGCGGGCAGTACCTCACGCTGACCCTCCAGGGGACCGGCAAGGAGACCGTGGTCCTCGACGGCCTGACCGTCCGCATGGCCGGCAAGCGCGCGCCCCTCGCCTGGAACGACTACGCCATGGGGTATCCGGGCGTCGGCTGCGGCGCCGGTGTGCCCACCCGCACCTTCAACGTGTCCCTGGACGCCACGCGCCCGGCCGCCGTGCCCGAGGAGGGCCAGCCGAACTTCCCCTTCAAGGTGAGCGAGTCCGAGCCGGAGGTGCTGTACGTCAGGGCGGGCGTCACGGCGAACGACGTGAGCTGGTACCTGGAGCTGTCCTGGTCCAGCGGCCCGCGCCACGGCACCCTGACCATCGACAACAACGGGAAGCCGTTCCGCACCAGCGGGCACACCGGCCGCCCCGGATACGAGTTCCCCCTCGGCGGCAACGGATGGGCGGCCGCGGGCCGGGCCTCCTGAGGCCGACCCTCCCGCGCGGGCCGTGCCCCGGGCCGTCCCCCGGTCGGCCCCGGAGCGGACCGGGACGATCGCACCTACGATGGTCGGGAACCGGCGCGCGGCTGGCCGTGCCGGTGGGTCCGCCCGGGCAGGAGGCACATGGTCGAGGTCGCCGACACCGCGCGGACCGTCATCCTGACCGTGGACGACGACCCGGGGGTCTCCCGCGCCGTCGCCCGTGACCTGCGCAGACGCTACGGCGCCGGGTACCGGATCGTGCGCGCCGAGTCCGGCGAGTCGGCGCTGGAGGCCCTGCGCGAGCTGAAGCTGCGGGGCGATCTGGTGGCGGTGATCCTGGCCGACTACCGGATGCCCCAGATGAACGGCATCGAGTTCCTCGAACAGGCCCTGACCGTGTACCCGGGCGCCCGGCGGGTGCTGCTGACGGCCTACGCCGACACCAACGCGGCGATCGACGCGATCAACGTCGTGGACCTCGACCACTACCTGCTCAAGCCCTGGGACCCGCCGGAGGAGAAGCTCTACCCGGTCGTGGACGATCTGCTCGCGGCCTGGCGCGCCAGTGACTACCGGCCGGTGCCCGCCACCAAGGTGGTCGGCCACCGCTGGTCGGCGCGCTCCTCGGACGTGCGGGAGTTCCTGGCCCGCAACCAGGTGCCGTACCGCTGGTACTCCTCCGACGAGCCCGAGGGCCGGCGACTGCTGGCGGCCGCCGGGGCCGACGGGCAGCGGCTGCCCCTGGTGGTCACTCCGCAGGGCGCCGTGCTGATCGAGCCGGAGACGGCCGACCTGGCCGCCCACGTCGGACTCGCGACGACGCCCGCCGCGGACTTCTACGACCTCGTCGTGATCGGCGGCGGTCCGGCCGGACTCGGCGCGGCCGTGTACGGGGCCTCCGAGGGGCTGCGCACGGTACTGATCGAACGGTCGGCGACCGGGGGACAGGCCGGGCAGAGCTCCCGCATCGAGAACTACCTCGGCTTCCCGGACGGGGTCTCGGGCGCCCAGCTGACCGACCGGGCGCGCCGCCAGGCCGGTCGGTTCGGCGCCGAGATCCTCACCGCGCGCGAGGTCACCGCACTGGAGGTCAACGGCGCGGCGCGCGTGGTCCGCTTCTCCGACGGTTCGCAGATCGCCGCGCACAGCGTGATCCTGGCGACCGGGGTGTCCTACCGCCAGCTCGGGGCGCCCGGCTGCGAGGAGCTGACCGGTTGCGGAGTCTTCTACGGCTCCTCGCTGACCGAGGCGGCCTCGTGCCAGGAGCAGGACGTGTACATCGTGGGCGGCGCCAACTCGGCCGGACAGGCGGCGATGTACCTCGCCCGGGGCGCGAAGTCGGTGACGCTGCTGGTGCGCGGGGAGTCGCTGCGGGCCTCGATGAGCCACTACCTCGTCCAGCAGATCGAGGAGGCGCCGAACATCGCGGTGCGCTCCCGCACCGTCGTCGACGCGGCGCACGGCGAGGGACACCTGCAACAGCTGACGGTGCGTGACGTGGTGAGCGGCGCCACCGAGCTGGTGGACACCCAGTGGATGTTCGTCTTCATCGGCGCGGCCCCGCTGACCGACTGGTTGGACGGCACCGTGCTGCGCGACGAGCACGGCTTCATCCTGGCGGGCCCGGACCTCACCCCGGACGGGAGGCCGCCCGCGGAGTGGGAGCTCGACCGGCCGCCCTACCACCTGGAGACCAACATCCCCGGCGTCTTCGTGGCGGGCGACGCGCGCGCCCAGTCCGCCAAGCGCGTCGCGTCCGCCGTAGGAGAGGGAGCCATGGCCGTGATGCTCGTCCACCGCTACCTGGAGCAGTCATGAGCGGGCAGGTCATGCCGTGCGCTCCGGACGAGATCTCCTCGCTGTTCCTGTTCGAGAAGCTCACCCCGGAACAGCTCGCGCGGCTGTGCGCCGAAGGACGGGTCGAGCGCTTCGAGGCCGGCCCCGTGTACACCGAGGGCGATCCGGCGACCTGCTTCTACGTGATGATCGAGGGCACCGTCGTGTTGGCCCGCCGGGTCGGCGCGGACGACGTGGAAGTGGGCCGCACCTCGCAGCGCGGGGTGTACTCGGGGGCCATGCAGGCCTACCTGGGCGACCGGGTGCCGCAGACCTACAACAACTCGATGCGGGTGACCGAGCGGACGCGCTTCTTCGTGCTGCCCGCGCAGTCGTTCGCGGACGTCATGCGGGAGTGGTTCCCGATGGCCGCGCACCTGCTGGAGGGCCTCTTCTTCGGTTCGAGGAGCACCCAACAGGCCATCGGGCAGCGCGAACGGCTCCTGGCCCTGGGCTCGTTGTCCGCCGGGCTCACCCACGAGCTCAACAATCCGGCCGCGGCGGCGGTCCGGGCCACCGAGAGCCTGCGCGAGCGGGTGGGCAAGATGCGGCACAAACTGGCCGTGATCGCCAAGGGCCCCTACTCCCGCGAGGCGCTCGCCGAACTGATCGAGATCCAGGAGCGCACGGCCGAACGCGTCGCCAAGGCGCCGGTGTTGAGTCCGCTGGAGGCCTCCGACCAGGAGGACCGGCTGACCGACTGGCTCGACGACCACGGCATCCAGGAGGGCTGGCGGATCGCTCCGACCTTCGTGCAGGCCGGGCTGGACACGGACTGGCTGGACCACGTCGCGCAGACCGTCGCCGAGGACATCCTGCCGGGGGCGATCGGCTGGCTGAACTACACGGTCGAGACCGAGTTGTTGATGGACGAGATCAACGACTCCACGACCCGCATCTCCCATCTCGTGGACGCCGCCAAGCAGTACTCGCAGCTCGACCGGGCCCCGTACCGGGTCGTCGACGTCCACGAACTCCTCGACAGCACCCTGGTGATGCTCTCCGGGAAGTTCGGCCCCCGGGTCCGGGTGGTCAAGGAGTACGACCGCTCCGTGCCGGACGTGCCCGCCTACCCGGCGGAGCTCAACCAGGTGTGGACCAACCTCATCGACAACGCCGTCTTCGCCATCGGGAGCACCGGCCGCGACGGCACGCTGACGGTCCGCACGGCGCGGGAGGGGGACCGGCTGCTGGTGGAGTTCCGCGACACCGGGCCCGGCATCCCCGCGGACATCCGCAGCCGCATCTTCGACCCCTTCTTCACCACCAAGCCCGTGGGCGAGGGCACCGGCCTCGGCCTGGACATCTCCTGGCGGATCGTGGTGAGCAAGCACCACGGCAGCCTCCAGGTCGAGTCCGTACCGGGCGACACCCGCTTCCAGGTGCTGCTGCCGCTGACCGCGGCCCCGGAATCCGACGAGGACGCAGAGGAGCCCGCATGACCGACAACGAGGCCGTCGACGGAATCGACCCGAGCGCCGTGCCCACCGGCACCGGCTGCCTGGACTGCGACGCGGTCGGCGGGTGGTGGTTCCACCTGCGGCGCTGCGCCGAGTGCGGGCACGTCGGCTGCTGTGACTCCTCGCCGGCCCAACACGCCACCGCCCACTGGAAGTCCAGCGGCCATCCCCTGGTGCAGAGCTTCGAACCGGACGAGGAGTGGTTCTGGGACTACGGCACCGGTGAGCTGTACGAGTCCGGTCCCGCGCTCGCACCGCCCCTCGGCCACCCCGTGGACCAGTCCGCGCCGGGCCCGGCCGACCGGGTCCCGCAGGACTGGGCGCGCCGACTGCACCGCTGAGCGGCCGTACGGGCGAGCGGCCTACCGCGGGTCGCCGGGAGGGCCGACCGGTACGAGATGTCCGTCGGGGGTGCGCCGCGCGCGCTCGCCGGTGCGCAGGAACCCGTCGGTGGTGAAGGCGCGCGCGTCGTGGTCGGGGGCGCGGTAGTACCCCCGCGGGGCGTACGGGCCGCGGACGAGGATCTCCCCGGGCTCCCCGTCGGGCACGTCCGCGCCTTCGGCGTCGACGATGCGGATCTCGTCGTCCGGCGACAGCGCGCGGCCCCGCGTGGTGAGCACGGTCTCCTGCGGATCGCCGGGCCGGGTCAGGGTGACCAGTCCCTCGGGCAGGTCGAAGACCCGCTGGAGGCGGCAGCCCAGCTCGGCGCCGATCCGTTCGGCGACGTCCCGGGGCAGCGGCCCGCCGTCGCACTGCACCAGGCGCAGCGTGCCCGGTCCCGCGCCGGTCGCGGGGAGCGCGTCGAGCCAGGCCCGGGCCCCGGCGGGCGTCACGGAGGCGACGGTGACCCCCTCCCGCTCGATCGCCGCGAGGCACGCGGCCGGATCGGGGTCGTCGAGCAGGACGACGGCGCCGCCGACGGTCAGGGTGCCGATGATGCCGGGGCAGCCGAAGGTGAGGTTGCGGTCGGCGGGCAGGGCGGCGAGGTAGACGTCGTCCTCGGTGAGCGACACCGCTTCCGCGGCGGCCCGCGCCTGGTAGGCGTAGTCGTCGTGGGTGCGGGGTACGAGCAGGGGCGCGTCGCGGGCGCCGCCGTCGCGGGCGGCGCGCAGGAGGAGCGCCACCTGGTCGGCGCCCCGCGCGAGCGGCTGGTCCGGCGGGGAGTCCAGGGAGGCCAGCGGGAAGTAGTGGCAGCCCGAGGTGTCGGTCGTGAATCCGCCGTACGGGGACGCGGTGCCCGGTTCCTCGAAGGGGAACACCCGGCGCAGGAAGGGCCCTTCGGCCGCGATCGCCGCGGCCATCGCGATGCGGTCCACGCCCCGGTACGTCGACGGGCCGACGTACCCCACGGCCTGGGTGTGCCGCACGATGCGGGACACCTCGGGCGCGCCGAGCGGGAGCGGGCAGAGGACGGGGACGGCGCCGGCGCGCATCAGCGCGAACACGGTGATCACGAACTCGGGCACATTGGGCATCTGGACGACGACCCGCTGCCCGGGCCGCAGACCGCGCAGCCGGAAGCCGGCCGCCGTGCGGCCCACGCGGCGGTTCAGGGCCGCATAGGTGATGCGGGTGTCGCCGTGCACGAGCGCGGTCCGGGGGCCGTACTGGAGGGCCCAACCGCGCAGCAGGTTGTCCAGCGAATTGCCCCGCCAGTGCCCGGCCGCCCAGTAGCGGTCGACGTACTCCTCGGGCCAGGGCGCACAGCCGTCGAGCGTGGGTGACATCCGCTTCCCTCCCTGCGGGGCGAGGGCTCCGCACGGGATCGGGGAGCGGCCCCGCCACCTGGTCCGATCAATCCAAGACGCCAACACCGTGGTGCGCAATGTGCTTTCCCCACCAGGGAGGCCGGCCGCCCTCGGCGGAAGGACCAAGGCGCGGCCCCGCGGCGACGCGGTCCTCCCCTTCTGGGCGCGGATCGGTGGCCGAGCCGCGGCCGGGAGGTCGGCGGGGTCGGCGATCATGGAGCCGTGGTGCGCCGCCGGGGACCGCGCGGGGGGACCCTTCCCGCGCTCGCCCCGGCGATCTGATCTGATGGGACGGACCGCACCGCGCACCACCCGAGCGATCAGGAGGACCCGATGAGCACGGCCGACGAGGGACGGCAGTGGCCGGACGAGGTCAGTGTCGACAATGCCAGGGCGACGCTGCTCCAGCTCCTCGCCCGTGCGGGCGTCCCTTCCGATGACGCGCGGACGCTCATGGGGCTTCTGGAGGCGGGCGCGCTGGCCCTCGCCCACGAGGAGCTGAGCGGCGGCGGCCGGACCGCGCCCGGTGACAAGGGCGAGGCGTACGAGTCCGGTTGGCTCGACGGCGCCGGGGACCTGCTGGAGGAGCTCGGCGCCGTCACGGAACGGACCCTGCTGCAGGTCGTGGGAGCGGAGGGCGAGCCCGATCTCGGCGCGGCGCGGCAGCGGGTCAGGCGCATGGAGGTGGAGCGGGCGCGGGTGGCGCTCACCCCCCTGTACCTGTCCTTCACCGAGGTCTCGGAGCTGGACCCGGAGGTGACGGAGGAGGTGCTCGCCGCCGTCCTCACCACGATGACCCCGCGCCAGCGGGCCGGGTACGCCGGACGGCTCACGGAGTTCGTCACCGCCCACCGGGCCCGACTGGACAGGATGTTCGCGCGGTACGGACCGGGTGGCAGCGTCGCGGTGCACGGCCGGTACTCGCTCGTCCACTCGGTCACCGGCATCGCCGTGCTGGAGCGGCTGCTCGTGGCGCCCGCACCGCTGCGCGAGGAGTGGGACGCCGGGGAGCTGCCCCCGGCCTGGTTGGACGGCCTGACGACGGCCTGGAACGCCCCCGCCTGATCCCCGGCCGACCCCCGCCCGCGGCCTGCTCCTCGGCCTGCTCCTCGGCGCTCCCGCGCGCCGGGCGGGTCAGTGCGCCGCGGGCAGGAGGCGGAAGCCGTCGCCGTCGCGCCGGACCACGCCCGCGGTCGGAGGCGGGAAATGGCTGCCGAGCAACAGGGTGTCGGTGTCGGCGAGTTCGTCCAGCAGCCGGGTCCTGGTGCGCACGGCTGCCGCCGGATCGATGTCGACGCAGCTGCAGAGGGTGGGCTCGGCCAGCTGCACCGGGTGGTGGATGCAGTCGCCGGTGATGAGCGCGCGGTGCCCGCCGCTGGTGAGGGCGACCGCGATCTGCCCCGGCGTGTGACCGGGCGTGGGCACGAGCGTGAGGCCGGGCAGGAACCGCGTGCCGCCCTCCGCCACGTCGACGAGGTCCAACTGGCCGTGCGCGCGCACCGGCTCGACGGAGTCCTCCAGCATCTGTCGGCGGCTCTCCTCCACCTCCACCGCGGACCAGTACGCGTCCTCGGCCGCCGCGACGACGTACCGGGCCCGGGGGAAGGTGGGCCGCCAGGAACCGTCGGGAGCCCGACGGGTGTTCCACCCCACGTGGTCCGCGTGCAGATGGGTGAGGATCACGTAGTCGATGCTCTCCGGCGCGAAGCCCGCCTCGGTCAGCCGCTCCGGGTAGGCCGTGTCGAGGTCGTTCCACGCCGGGTTGGCGCGGGTCTTGCCGTTGCCTATGCCCGTGTCGACGAGGACGCGCAGGCCGTCGATCTCCAGCGCGAAGGTGTGGACGGCCAGCTTGATGTGGTCGTCGGGGTCGGCGAAGGACGGCTTCAACCAGTCGACCCCCGCCACCACGGCGGGTGTGGCACCGGGCAGCAGCCAGGGGCCGGTGGCCGCCGGAAGGGCGATCTCGTCGATGCGGTGGACGGCGATGTCGCCGATCTGCCAGTGGGACACGGGAGTTCTCCTGCGGAGCATGCGCGGGGTGCCACTCTCGGACCGTTAAGTCCATGTCATTGCGTTAACAACAAGACCAGACTCCGAACCGAAAAGCAATCCCTTAGCTTTAGTGACTGAGGCGAGGCGAGACGAGACGAGGTGGGCCGGGCCGGGCCAGACGGGGCGAGTCGGTCGGGTCAGCGCTTCAGCAGCGCGTCCACCAGGGCGCGGGCGTAGTCCGCCGTCAGCGCGCCGGGCCGGAACAGGATCCGGTACATGATCGGGGCGACCACCGCGTCCATCGTGTCCTCCAGGCCGGGCGCCTCCTCGCCGCGCTCCACGGCCCGTTCCAGGACGACGGCGAGTTGTTCGGCCGCGTACGTCGAACACAGACCGGCGTTGCGCCCTTCGGGGTCACCGCTCAGCGCGTCCCGGACGTAGGCGCGCCCCGGGGGCGACGCCATCTCGTCGAGGAACAGCTCGGCCCAGGCGTCGAGATCCTCCCTGAGGGAGCCCCGGTCGTCGGGCGGACCGTCGGGGCGCAGGTGCGCGACCGCGACGTCCGCCAGCAGTTCCTGGAGGTCGCCCCACCTGCGGTACACGGTGGACGGCGTCACACCGGCGCGCGCGGCGATCATGGGCACCGTCAGCCCCTCCCGGCCGCGCTCCGCCACGAGGTCGCGCACGGCATCGTGCACGGACCGCTGTACTCGGGCGCTGCGGCCCCCGGGGCGCGTGGTCGGTCGCGTACTCATGCCGTCACCTTAGGGCCTGCGGTGGGAGCCCCGGTCGCGGAACCGGCGCCGCCCCCACCGCGGGGGAGGCGGTGGGGGCGGCGGTGCGCGCGGCGGGGGG
The DNA here is from genome assembly GCF_042730635.1 of Streptomyces sp. NPDC059917. Taxonomy (NCBI): domain Bacteria; kingdom Bacillati; phylum Actinomycetota; class Actinomycetes; order Kitasatosporales; family Streptomycetaceae; genus Streptomyces; species Streptomyces sp. NPDC059917. The sequence continues at coordinate 42,013 of NZ_JBHWLC010000063.1, read as the reverse complement.
CGCGCACGTCCGACGGCGGGAGGGTCAGCGCTCGGATCCGGACGGGGCGTCGGGGACCCAGGAGCCGTGCAGCCCGGCGCTCACGCGGTGGGGAAGGTGGACCGTGGCGATCCGGTCGAGGCCCGACGCGTCGAGGACGAGCAGCTGCGAGGCGTCCTGCTTGAGGTCGCTGACGACCGTCAGCAGGTACCCGTCGTCCTCGCGGGTGGCGCCGGCGGCGGGCACGAAGAGGGCCTCGCCGGGCATCCGGGCGTCACCGACCTGGTGGATGCGACGGGCGCCGGTGGTGCGGTCGTACTTGACCACGCCGTAGCCGCCGAAGCCCTTCTCGTCGGGGAAGGAGACCGCGTAGTGGTAGCGGTTCTCGGCACCCAGGTACGCCTCGTTGAGGGTCGGGAACTCCACCGGCAGGTCGTCGACGATCTGCTCGTCGACGGAGCCCGCCGCCATGTCGATCACCCAACGGCGCGTGTAGGAGCGGGAGACGGGCTCGGAGCCGCGACCGGGGTTGCCCGCCCACCAGTTCCAGGAGAGGGCGAAACCCTCGTGGTCCACGGTGGGGCCCTCCAGGACGACGCGGCCCCGGCCGTCCTCGAAGGCGTTCGCGACGTGCAGCATGTTGCCCGGCTCGATGGAGAACCAGCGGATGTTCCGGGGGCCGTCGGCGCCGCGCGGCATGACGCCGATGCGGGCGGGGTGCTCCTCGCTCCAGCCGTAGGGGATGCCGGAGTGCTCGGTGGGGTCGAAGGTGACGTTGCCCTCGATGAAGACCACGTGGTGGCGGGTGAGCGCGAAGTCGTGCTTGAGCGAGGCGCTGGCCCCCGGGACCTCGGCGCTGTGGACGAGCTCGCCCTTGGCGTCGGCCACGTGGTGGACGAGGAACGGCGGGAACGGCGAGGACCCGAAGAAGTGGAGCTCGCCCGTGACGGGGTCCTCCTTGGGGTGCGCGGTCATCGCCGTGCGCAGCTTGCCGTCGAAGTCCCACGCGCCGACCGTGTCCAGCTCCCGGGTGAGCTCGAAGGGGAAGTTCGCCTCGCACAGGGCCAGCAGCCGTCCGCCGTGCTCGATGATGTGCGTCCCGGCGGCGCTGGCCGTGAGGTCCGGGCCCCGCTCCGTCATGTACGGGGCGCCGTCCAGCGCGGGGGTGCGCACCCAGCGGTTGCGGTACCACTCGGCGCGGCCGTCGCGCAGCCGCAGGCCGTGGACCATGCCGCTGCCCTTGAACCAGTGGGTGGGGGTGACGCCGGGCTTGGGGTTGTGGCCGTTGCGCAGCAGGCGGCCGGTCAGCTCGGGGGGCAGGGCGCCCTCGACGGTGAGGTCGGTGGCGGTGACCTCGTTGACGACGGGCGTGAAGTGGCCGGTCAGGTAGGGCTTGTCGGCGGTCATGGTGGATTTCCCTTCGATGGACGTGGAGTGTGCGGGGGGTCGGACGGGTGACGGGTGATGGGTGGCGCGGTCGGCCCGGTCAGCCGACGCGCGGGGTCGTGGGGACCTCGGGGGTCTGTGGGCCCGAGACGAGGTGCGGGCGCCGCGGGCCCGTGGCCCCGTACGTCGGCGTACCGGTGGTCCGCGGGCCCGAGCGGCGGGTGAGGAGCACGGCGAGGACGCCCGTCGCGGCCAGGACGGCGGCCGATACCGCGAAGGCGGCCCGGTACCCGGCGGTGAGGGCCTCCAGGGCCGGTTCGTACGGGGACGCCCGGGCGGTGACGGAGCCCGCGAAGGTGGCGAGCGCGGCCAGGCCGATCGCCCCGCCGACCTGGCGCGTGGTGTTCACCAGGCCGCCCGCCAGGCCGGCGTCCCGCGGAGGGAGCCCCTCCACGGCGAAGGCGGTGAGCTGGACGAAGGCGACGCTCAGGCCGAGGCCGATCAGGATGCTCGGGCCCAGCACGTCGACGAGGTAGCCGCCGTCGGCGCTCATCCGTGACAGCCACAGCATCCCCGCGGCCTCGGTGAACAGGGCCGCGGTCGCGGTCGCGGTGGCGCCGATGCGGCGCGAGAGGCGCGGCGCGAGGGCCGACCCGATCATGTGGGCGATCGCGAGCGGCAGTTGGCCGACCCCGGTCACCAACGGGCTGGATCCCAGGACCTGCTGCTGGTAGAGCGGCAGGAAGAAGAAGAGGGCGATCCACACCGACCCGAGCAGGGCCATCAGCAGGTTCCCCGCGGCCACCCGCCCGGTGGCGAGCAACCGCGGCGGCATCAGCGCGTCCGGCCGACGCGACTGGATCACGGCGAAGACGGCGAGCAGCACACCGGCGGCGAGGAAGGCGCCCAGCACCCGGGCGTCCGTCCAGCCGGCGCCCCGCGCCGTGGTCAGGCCCCAGACCAGGCCGGTCAGGGCGAGGGTGACGGTGACGGTGCCCACCAGGTCGAACCGGCCGTCCGCGCGGCCGGCCCCGCGCGGTACGAGCGCCACCACGGCGGCCAGCACCAGGGCCGACCCGAGCGCGACGCAGTGGAAGAGCCACGGCCAGCCCCACGCCTGGGTGAGTCCGCCGCCCAGCAGGACGCCGCCCGCCGCTCCCGCACCGGAGACCGCGCCCCACACCCCGAGCACCCTGCCCCGCCCGGGCCCGGTCGGGAAGAGACCCATGGCCAGCGCGAGGGAGGCCGGTGCGATGGCGGCGGCGCCGATGCCCTGGACGGTGCGCGCCGCGATCAGCACGCCGGGGGAGGCGGCCAGCCCCGCCACCGGCGAGGCGACCGCGAAGAGCGCGAGGCCGGTGATCAGCACCCGGCGGTGGCCGAGCAGGTCGGCCGCGCGCCCGCCGGCCAGGAGCAGGGCCCCGAAGGTCAGGCCGTAGGCGTTGACCACCCAGGTCGTGCCCGCCGCCGACAGGCCGACCCCGGCGCGGATCTGCGGCAGCGCGACGTTCACGATCGAGGTGGCGAGCATGATGGTGAACTGGGCCGCGGCGAGCACCGCGAGCGCGGCCGTCGCCCGGGCGGCGGGCGGCGTCCGCCCGGTCGGTGTGCGGTGGGGGAGGTTCATGTCGCACAGCCTGCTGCGGAGCGCTGTCCACTCTCCAGGCCCGACGGCGGCGGTGACTGTCCACTCCTGTCCGCGGCTGTCCACCCGCCGCCGTCGCGGGCCCGCGCGTCACCGTTCCCGCGAGCCGTACAACTCCTGCTCCCACAGGGCCTCGCAGAGCAGGTCCAGGCCCTGGCGCAGGTGGCGCCGGTAGGTGCCGTACGGCAGGCCGAGTCGCCGGGCGGCGGCTTCCTGGGTGGGGGCGCCGGAGAAGTACCCCGCCGTCAGGGCCTCCCGGGCGCGCACGGCGCGCGGGTCGTCGGCGAGCCCGTCGACCGCCTCGCGCAGCAGGGCGCGCAACTCCCCGACGGCGTCGGTGAGATCGGCCGCCAGCCGGGTGCGCAGCAGGGCGCACGCCGCGAAGGTGGCCGGGTCCCGCCAGTGCGCCAACGCCTCGCGCACGGCCTGGTCGAAGGCGACGCGCGAGATGGGCGAGGGCCCGGGCGGCGCGGGGGAGGCGTCGGCGTCCGCCATGAAGCTCTGGATCCACGCCTCCACGGGTATGCCGCGCCAATCGACCCCGAACACGCCGTAGGTGTACGCGCCCACCCGCGGGCGCGCCCCGGTGTCCTTGAGGGTGCCCTTGACCCGGGCGCCCCAGGCCTCGGCGTCCCGGAAGACGGCGAAGCCGTAGGCGCGGCCCCGGGCGCGGGCCGCTTCCGCCTGGGCCCGCGAACTGCTCAAGTCGATGACCCGCGAGGGGATTTGGTAGCGCTCGGGGTAGACGGTGAAGCGGCTGACACCGATGTGTTCGCCGGGGCCGACCGGCGCGGTGTCCTCGGTGTGGCGCCACGCGGCGGCGACGACGGGATCGGCGGCCAGGTCCTGCGGGTCGGGCGGGGCCGCCAGCGCGAGCCGGGCCGTGAAGGCCACGATCCGACCCGTGTCGACGAGGCGGTAGACGCTGAAGGCCTGCGGTTGGCGCCGGGCCCAGTAGCGGACGATCTCCGCGGAGGCGGCTCCCTCGGTCTCCTCGGCCATGCGCAGGACGGTGTCGAGGTCGTCCGGGTGCAGGGGGCGGTCGTGCACCTCGTCCTCGCGGGACCAGGTGCGCAGCCGGGCCAGGGTCTTCCCCTCCCGGAACAGGAAGAAGAGTTCGTCGGTGACGGTCCACACCCGCTCCTCGGGCGCTTCCCGCAGGATCCGCAGGTATTCGTCCGCCAGGCGGCGGCGCATCGTCTCGAAGGCGTTGGGCGCCCGCCAGCGCAGGTCCGCGGCCAGCGTCTCGCGCGCCGCGTCGTGCGGGTGGAGCCCGCGCCGCGTGGATTCCATGAAGGGCAGCTCCCGCAGCCAGGAGAAGAGCAGGTGGGCGTCCTCCTCCGGCAGTACCGAGGTGAGCAGCTCCTCGGAGGTCGAGTGGGTCTGCGCCGCCACCTCCAGGGCCCGGCGGTGGGCCGCCGTGGGCACTTCACCGATCAGGCCCGCCAGCAGGGTGCGCAGTACGTCCGCCGAGGGGGCCCAGATGTCCTCCCGGCCGCAGCCGCTCGACCCCGCGGCGGCCGCGAGGGACAGGGCCAGCGGGTTGCCTCCGGCGAAGCGGAGCACCGGATCGCGCAGTTCGGGCCGGATCCGGGCGGCCGCCAGCAGACCGCGGGCCTGGTCCTCGGAGAACGGCCCCAGCTCGCTCACGTGCAGGAGCCCGGACCACGCCGGATCGGTCGCCCACTGGGGCTGCGGCGCCCGCCGCCCGGCCAGGACGACCAGCGCGCCGTCCGCGGCCCGCGGCAGGAAGTGGTGCCACAGCCAACTCTCCATCCACTGGCAGTGCTCGAAGGAGTCCACGAACAGGACCGTCCCCGGCACGTCCAGGAAGGCCGCGGCGGCCCGCTCGAAATCGGCCGGGTCCCGCTCGACGAAGCGGCCGTCGAGCTCGACGAGCGGTCGGCCGGCCGCGCGGGCGCGGTCCGTCAGGCGGCGCAGCAGCGTCGACTTGCCGATGCCGCCCGGGCCGTGCACGTAGAAGGCGAACGGCGCGTGCGGGTCACCGCCCAACGCGGCCTCGAAACGGCCGAGTTCCTCGTCCCGGCCGATGAAGGCCCGTACGCGCGCCCGGCTCAGCCGCTCTCCCACGGACACCATGGTGGCTCTCCTCCCCCTCGTTGCCTCACGGGGCAGCCGCGTCCGGGGACGGCTCCGCCCGCCGGGCCGTGCCGCGCGCGAGAGGGGAGCTGTCGGATCCGGTGCCCGAGAGGTGGTCCGCCTCCCGAGCCGCTGCTCCGTCGGCGATCCTAACCGAGGCTCTGATCAGGCCACTTGGTCAGCTCGGGGGCCAGGGGGCGGCGGCGTGCGGAGGCGCCCGGGGCCGGGCGGGGGTAGGTCCGCGACTGCTTGACGCTGCCGTAGGCGAAGCTCGACTCGATCGAGGCGATGCCGGGGATGGCGTGGATCCGGTCGCGCACCAGCGACTCGTAGGCCTCCAGGTCCTCGATGACCACCCGGAGCAGGTAGTCGCTGCTGCCCGCCATCAGGTAGCAGTCCTGGATGTGCTCGATCAGCGCGACGTGCTGCTCGAAGAGCCGGACCGCCTCCGCCGTGTGGCGCTCCAGGCGTATCCGGACGAAGACGGTGATGGGCAGGCCGAAGGCGACCTGGTCCACCATCGCGGTGTAGCCGCGGATCAGGCCCGCCTCCTCCAGCCGCCGCACGCGCCGCAGACACGGCGACGGCGACAGCCGGACGCGGTCGGCGAGGTCCTGGTTGGACAGTCGGCCGTCGGCCTGCAATTCCCGGACGATCTGCAGATCGACTGCGTCCATGGCCACTCCTTGGCAGATTCTGCCCCAAACGTATGTCCAGGAGGCAGAACTGGCAATCGACTGCCCCGGCCGAAGCCCTAGCGTTGCCGGGGTACGGGATCCGGCCACATCGGGCGGGCGCGCCGCCCGTGTCGCCCGTACGCACCCCCCGCTCCGCAGCCGCGTCGACCTGCCCGCCCGCCGGGCCCCAGAAGCTGGAGAAACCCCCTTGGTCGCCATCGACACCCCGACCGCGGCCCCTCCCCGGGGACCCGGCCGAGCGCTCGCGCGCCGGTTCTCCCCGCAGACCGTCGCCATGGCGGCGCTGGTGGTGACCGTGGCGATCTGGGCGGCCTTCGCGCTCAGCGCCCGCGCCCTGAGCGCCTCCTCGCTGCTGCCGGCCGATGCCGCCCTGCTGCGCTTCGGCGCACCGCTCCTGCTGCTGGCCCCCGCCCTGTGGCGGCGCCGCCGACGCATCGCCGCGGTGCGGCCCGGACCGGCCGTCAAGATCGTCTGCGGGGCCGGAGTGCCCTTCTTCCTCGCCGCGATGCACGGCGGCTCCCTCACCTCCGCCGCCTTCGTCGGCTCGATCGTGCCCGGCATGGTCCCGCTCTTCGTCACCGCGCTCATGGTCGCGCGCGGGCACCGCGCGCCCCGCGGCGCCCAGGCGGTCGGTCTCGTACTCATCGCGGTCGGCGTCGCGGCCCTGGTCTGGCGCTACGTCGTCCCCGTGGACGCCGACGTCCTGGAGGGAGCGGGCACGCTCCTGGTCGCCAGCGGCCTCTGGGCGCTGTACACGGTCGGGCTCAAGGAGGTCGACCTCGACCCCGTCGGGTCCATCGGCCTGCTCTGCCTGCCCTCCTTCGCGATCATCGCGGTCCTCGTCCTGACCGGAGCCCTGCCCACCGGCCTCGCGCACGCCACCGGATCCGACATCGCCCTCTTCTTCGTCGTGCAGGGACTCGGGGTCGGCCTCTGCGCCGGACTGCTGTACGCCTTCGCCATTCGCGGGCTGGGCGCCGAGCGCAGCTCCGTCGTGGGCAGCCTCAGCCCCGTCGCCGTCGTCCTGCTCGCCGTACCGGTGCTGGGGGAGTCGCCGACCGCCGCCGTCCTGGTCGGCGTACCGCTGATCACCACCGGTGTCCTCCTCGCCAACCGCCGTCCCCGCACCCGCCCCCGACCGGAGATCCCCACCGATGCTTGAGCTGCTCCCGCCGCCGCCCGCAGACCCGCTGTGGGCGCTGACCGACGCCTTCGGCGCGGACGAACGGGCCGAACGGCTCGACCTCGTCCTCGGCGTCTACCGCGACGACAGCGGCCGCACCCCCGTGATGGCGGCCGTCCGCGAGGCCGAGATCCGCCTCGCCGAACGCTCGCCGTCCAAGGAGTACCGGGGCCTCTCCGGCAACACCGCCTTCAACCGGGCCGTGCTCTCCCTGGTGCTCGGCTCCGCGCCCGGCGGCCCGGCCGCACGGGCCGCGGCCGTCCAGACCGTCGCCGGATCGGGCGCCCTGCGCCTGCTGGCCGACCTGATCCACCGCACCCGCCCCGGCGCGACCGTGTGGATCAGCGAACCGGCGTACGTCAACCACCGGCCCATCCTGGAGGCCGCCGGGCTGACGGTGCGCGGCTTCGGCTGGCGCGACGCCGAGGGCCGCTTCGACACGGAGGGCGTGCTGCGCGAACTAGCCGGCGCCGGGCGCGAGGACGTCGTCCTGCTGCAAGGCTGCTGCCACAACCCCACCGGGGTGGACCCGCTGCCCGAGGACTGGCGCGCGCTCGCCGACTCGGCCGCCGACAGGGGCTGGATCCCCTTCGTCGACCTCGCCTACCACGGGCTCGGCGACGGCCTGGAAGCCGACCTGCTGCCCACCAGGACCCTGGCCGCGCGCGTGCCCGAGGTACTGATCGCGGTCAGTTGCTCGAAGAACTTCGGCCTCTACAGCGACCGCGTGGGCGCCGCCATCGTCATCGGCGCCTCGGCCGCCGCCGCACGGCACGCCGAGACGGCCCTGCAGAACGCCGCCCGGACCCAGTACTCGATGCCCCCCGAACACGGCGCGGCCGTCGTCACGACGATCCTGGAGGACGACGGGCTACGGGCCTCCTGGCGCGCGGAACTGGAGCTGATGCGCACCAGGATCACCGGCCACCGGGCCGCGCTGGCCGTAGGCCTCGGCGCCCTGGGCCGGGCCGACGAGGCCCGCACGCTCGCCCGGCAGAAGGGAATGTTCTCGATGCTGTCGCTGACCGGCGAGCAGATGCTGCGCCTGCGCACCGAGTTCGCCATCTACGGCACGGCCGCGGGGCGCCTGAACATCGCGGGCATCCCGGAACACCGCATCCCCTGCCTCGCGCGCGGCATCGCGGCGGTCACGGGGCCCTGAGCGGCCGGCGCCGCCGTCGCGCCCGGTCGTCGTGCCCGGTCGTCGTCCCGCGCCGTCGCGCCCGGTCGTCACGCCCGGTCGTCACGCCTGGGCGGTGGGCCGCACCACGATCTCGTTCACGTCCACCTCGGCGGGCTGTTCGACGGCGAAGGCGATGGCCCGGGCGATCGCCTCCGGCGGGATGGCGATCCGGTCCCGGGCCTCCACGATCCGCGCCCGGACCTGCGCGTTCGGCGAGGCTTCGGCGAAGTCCGTGCCGATCATCCCGGGGAAGACGGTGGTCACCCGCAGGTGGTCCCCGGCCTCCTGGCGCAGCCCCTCGCAGACGGCGCGCACCGCCAGCTTCGTCCCGGCGTACACGGACATCGCCGGCAGGACGCGGTCCGCGGCCGTGGAGGACGTGGTGACGAAGTGACCGGCGCCCTGCGCCCGGAAGACCGGCAGCGCGGCGCCGATCCCGTGGAGCACCCCCTTGAGGTTGACGTCGACCATGCGGTCCCACTCCTCGACGCGCAGGTCGTCGAGGGGCGAGATGGCTCCCACCCCGGCGTTGGAGACCAGTACGTCGAGGCGCCCGAACCGCTCGCGGGCCAGCGCGACCAGGGCGTGGAGGTCCTGCGGCCGGGTCACGTCGGTACGGGCGTGCACCGCCGAGCCGCCCGCCTCCCCGATCCGGGCCACCAGCCGCTCGAGCCGCTCGGTCCGGCGGGCGCCCAGGACGAGCCGGGCGCCCCGCGCCGCCAGCAGCAGGGCGGTCGCTTCGCCGATTCCGCTGCTGGCGCCCGTGATCGCCACGACCTTGCCCTCGATTCCCGGGGCGGTACCCGGTGCGCTGGTGGACGTGTGGGGCGACGTGCTGACCGACATGGTGGATTCCTCGTCCCTGTGCCTGAGGTGCCGGGACGAACGCCCGGACCGGTCATCAGTCTGTGGGCCGCTTAGCCTGGTATCCAGAGCCCGTTTATTCTGGAACCAGGAGTGCCATCCACCATGCAGCAGGAGTCCGAGCGACGCCGTGAGCTGGGCGTCTTCCTCCGCAGTCGGCGCGAACGGATCACCCCCGGGGACGTCGGCCTCCCGGGGACGGGCCGACGCCGCACCCCGGGACTGCGCCGGGAGGAACTCGCGCTCCTCGCCGGGATGAGCGCCACCTGGTACACGTACCTCGAACAGGGCCGGGACGTCCGCGCCTCCGACCAGGTGCTGGACTCCCTCGCCTCGGTCCTGCGGCTCGACCGCCACGAGCGCGGCCACCTCTTCCGGCTCGCCGGGCACGCGCCCGAGGGGCAGGAGCCGTCGGGGACGGAGCCCGCGCCGCTCCCCGCCGCGGCGGCCGCCGTGCCGCACCTGCTCCAGCCGACCCCCGCCTACGTCATCAACGGCACCTACGACGTGCTCAGTCACAACCCGGCCGCCGCGGAGCTCTTCCCCCACCTCGCCACCCCGGCGCCGAACCTGGCCCGTTGGGTGTTCCTGGATCCCGCGTCCAAGGAGGTCCTGGTCGACTGGGAACCGGAGGCGCGGGGGCTGCTCGCGCGGCTGCGGACCCTGGCCGCGAGCCACCCCGGGGACCCGCGGTACGTGGCGCTCGTCGACGAACTGACCGCGGCGAGCCCGCACGCCCGGACCTGGTGGCCGCAGTACGACCTCCAGGCCCGCCATGGCGGGGTGAAGCGGCTGCGCCACCCGGCACGCGGAGTGGTCGACTACGCGTACACCGCCTTCCACCTGGCCGAACGCCCCGACCACACGCTGGTCGTGTACGCCGAGGGCTGAGCGGACCTCAGGGGCCGGGGCAGGGGGCCGGGGTACGCCCGTTGTCAGAGCCGCCTGGGAAGATCGCGCACATGAACAGCTCCCCGGTCACACCTGCACGGCCGTTCGACGTCACCGCCGTCTTCCCTCAACTGGCCCCCCTGGCGCGCACGGCGACCCGGTTGCATCCCCACCCGGGATCGCCGTCCGCGCACGACAGCTCCATCGGCGGGCCGCTGCTGTGGCCCGCCGATGAGCCGTGGCCGCACTGCGACGGACCGCACGTGGTGGACGGGATCAACCCGGCGCTGTCACCGGCGGACGTACGACTGGAACGACGGCTGCGCGCCGCGCAGCGCACCAGGAGCCTGACCGAGGAGGAACAGGAGGCGTGGCTGCGGATCCGCCCGCCCCGGACGTATCCGGTGCGCGTGGCGGTGGCCCCCTACGAAGGCTCCATAGCGATGCTGCCGGTCGCCCAGCTGTACGCGCGCGACGTGCCCGATCTGCGCCCGCCCGAAGGAGCGGACCTGCTCCAGGTCCTGTGGTGCCCCTTCGACCACCCGATCATGCCCGGGACGGCGCTGTTCTGGCGATCGGCGGCCACGGTCACCGACATCCTCACCACGCCTCCGGAACCGCCCGCGATGCAGTTCGTCGACTACCTTCCCGAGCCGTGCCTGATCCGTCCGGAGCAGGTCGTCGAGTACCCCGACCACCTGGAGCTGAGCGAGGAGATCCAGGAACGGCTCCGGGACTGGAGCGTGTGGCAGGCGGCCGACACGGGCGTGGACAGCGCCCACGCGTCGTACCCGCAGGGTTTCTACGACGACGAGTTGGCCGGCGCACCGGGCTGGAAGGTCGGCGGCTGGCCCCGCTGGGGCGCCACCGACCCCACCCCCCGGTCCTGCCCCGCCTGCGACGCCGACATGGACGCCCTGCTGACCATCGCCACCTTCGAGGGCGAGGCCGGCAGCACCTGGATCCCGCACCGGGAACCGGCGGACGAACCCGCGGTCGGCTTCAGCCACCCCGCGGTCCAGATAGGCAGCGGCTACGACCAGCAGCTCTACGTCTGCCCGACGGCGCCGGAGCACCCCCACATCGAGCTGATGCACTAGCTGATGCACTAGCGGCCCCACAGGCTGACCGGGGTGCTCATGAAGTTACTGCCGGGCCGACCGGACCGTCACCGCGTCGCCGGTCTCGACCGTGCCGGGTTCCAGTACGTCCGCGTACACGCCCAGGCAGGCGAGCGCGCCGAGGGTGAGCACCGGCACGCGGTGCTCGCGGGCCACGGCGCGCATGACGCCCGGGTCGGCCGGCAGTTCGTCGTGCCCGAGGGTCGGGACCGCGCAGCGGGGCGTGGGCACGGTGACCCGCAGGAGGGCCCGCCCGATGCGCAGCGTCGCACCCGCCCAGGAGTCCTCGGGGAAGCCGTCGACGTCGGGGACGTCCACGAGCAGGTTCGGCCGGAACCGGCGGGGGTCGAAGTCGCCCCCGGGGTGGAGCATCCGCAGCCGACGCAGGCTCGCCGTGGTGAGGAGGTGGACGGCGCCGAAGTCGAGGAAGGTGCCGGGGGAGACCCGCCCCGAGGTGATGGTCGAGCCGGTCCCGTCCACGACGGCGCCGGCGCGCAGGACGTCCGGGACGCCGCCCGGGTACTCCGGGACCGCCCGCTCCAGGGCGCCGTGTTCCGGCGGCACGTCGGACACGCGCACCGGGCGGCTCAGCAGGTCGGAGAGCCGCGCGTCCAGTTCCGCCGCCCCGGCCGACAGGACCGTGCCGTCCGGCAGCTCCACCCGGGCCGCTCCCGCCGCTCCCGCCGCTCCGGTCCCGACGAGCCGACTGCGGCAGCGCAGCAGTTCGCCCCATTTGCGGGGGTGCTTCGCGCTGCCGACGGCGCCCGACCCGTCGAGCACGGCGAACCGGCGGTCCCCGGTCAGGCCCCGCGTCGTGACCTCCGCGCGCGTCAGCTCCTCGCCGAGCATGGACTTCACCGGGTACCGGTACAACGCCGCCACTGTTCCCATCGGAGGATTATCGGACGGCGCCCCGCGGGTGCCCGCGGCATGCCCGCGGCGCCCCTGTACCGGGAGGTCGCGTATGTCGTATGTTGACTGAAACTTCAGTTAGGGGCACGATGCGCGCAGGTCATTGCCGCACCGTTGAGAGAGCCACCGCATGTACGAGCAGCTCCCCGGCGCACAGCCCGCACCCGCGGCGCTGTCCGCCGACGACCCCTACGAGATCGGGGGCTACCGCCTCCACGCGCGCCTCGGCTCCGGTGGCATGGGGGTGGTCTACCTGGCCTACACGCCCGGGGGCCGCCCCGTCGCGCTCAAGGCCGTCCGCAGGGAGTTCGCGGCGGACCCCGAGTTCCGTGAGCGGTTCGCCCAGGAGGTGGCCAGCGCCCGCCGGATCCACGGCCTGTTCACGGCCCAGGTGGTCGACTCCGGGGCCGATGACCGCACGCCCTGGCTCGCCACGGCCTACGTACCCGGCCCCTCGCTGCACGAGGTCGTACGGCGCCACGGCCCCCTGCCGGTGCGCACGGTCCTGCTGCTCGTCGCGGGCATAGCCGAGGCGCTCCAGGCGATCCACGCGGCGGGCGTCGTCCACCGCGACCTCAAGCCCGCCAACGTGCTCATCGCGGGGGACGGCCCCCGGGTGATCGACTTCGGCATCGCGCGCGCCGCCGACGCCGCCGCCCTGACCGGTACCGGGCTGCGGATCGGCACCGCGGCCTTCATGGCGCCCGAGCAGGCGCTCGGGCTCCAGGTGACACCGGCCGCCGACGTCTTCGCGCTCGGAGCGCTGATCGGGTACGTGGCCGGCGGCGCACCGCCCTTCGGCAACGGACCGGAGTCCAGCGCCCTGTACCGCGTGGTCCACGAGCACCCCGACCTCGGCCACGTCCCCGCCGACCTGCACGCGCTGGTCTCCTGGTGCCTGGCCAAGCGCCCCGAGGACCGGCCCTCCACCACCGAACTGATCGAGTACGTGCACGGGCACCCGGTGGTGGGCCCGCGCCCGGAGTTCACCGACGGCTGGCTGCCCCGACCGATCGGCGACGAGGTCGGGGGCCGGGAGGGGGGCGGATGGCCGGCTCCGGTCCACCTCCAGGAGACCCGGGCGGCCTCCGTGCCCGCGCCCCCGGGGCCCGAGGCCCGGCCCCCCGGCCCGGCGCCGGTTCCCACGCCGGTTCCCACCGCGGTGCCCGCCGCCGCCCGCACCGAGGTCCGCACCCGGGTGCAGCCACCGGCCCCGTTCCCGGAACCCGCCCCCGCCCCCGATCCGGCGGCCGGTTCCGGACGCCGGTCGGCGGGCCGGGGCAGGCGCCTCCCCGTCGTCGCGCTCGCGGTGGCCGCCACCCTGCTCACCTGCGCCGGAGTCGTCTACTACCTGGAAGACCCCACGGGGGCCGGAGCGGCCGAGGAAGTGGGCGCGGACGGGGGCGGTGACCCGGGCGCGGGCGCGGTCGAGAGCCCGCGGCCCCCGTCGGCCAAGCCCACGCCCACGCCCGCGGCCCCCGGCTACCTGCCGGGCTACGCCAAGGCACGGCTCACGGCGCCCGACGCCGGCTACGAGTTCGACCTGAAGACGGGGAAGGTCGTGGCCACCGAAACGGCCACCTGGTACCTCGCCCGCGACAGCCAGGCCTTCCTGCCCTCGGAGGAGTCCGACGCCTTCATGGCCGATCCCGGCGCCGTGGAGCTGACGGCCGCCGACTGCGTGCGCGGCATCGACACCCGGCCGGTGTCCGCCCTGCCGTTCGGCGCGCTCACCAGGGCGCGGCCGTTCTGCGTGCGCAGCCCGGACCGCACGGAGATCGCGATCGTACGGCTGGTGGAGGCGGCCCCCGGCGGCTCCGTCACGATCGTCGTGGACCAGTACCGCCGGTCCTGAGTCGGCCCGGCCCCGTCGCCCGTCGCCCGTACCGAACCCTTGAAAACTGGCCTTGATCTTGACTCCAGTTGCACGACACGAGTGCCACGGGCAGCGGGACATGGCCGGCGGCGCCACACACCGAAGGGGGCGATCAGGGCATGACCGAGCCTGAGAGTGCGGGGCACGACTACGACGTGGTCATCAGCGGAGCCAGTCTCGCGGGAAGTGCGGCGGCGATCCTCCTCGCCCGACGCGGCGCCCGCGTCGCCCTGCTGGAACGCCGCTCGGACCCCGGCGCGTACAAGGTGCTCTGCACCCACTCCATCACGGCCAACGCCTACCCGGTGCTCGACGAACTCGGCCTCGTCCGCGCCATCGAAGAAGCGGGAGCCGTGCGCAACGAAGCCCGCTGGTACACCCGTTGGGGCTGGATCGAGCCGAAGGCCGCACCGGGGGGTCCCGAGCTGCCGTACGCGTACAACATCCGGCGCAGCACCCTCGACCCGCTGATCAGGTCGCACGCGGCCCAGACCCCCGGCGTCGACCTGCTCCTCGGCCACCAGGTGACCGGGCTGGTCCAGGAGGCGGGGCGGACCGTGGGGGTGCGCGCGTCGACCCCGCGGGGGGAGCGGGAGATCCGGGCCCGGCTGGTGGTGGGCGCCGACGGCAAGGACTCGGCCGTGGCGAAGCACGCCGGGATACCGGGCCGGGAGCACGAGAACGCGCGCTTCGGCTACCTCGCGCACTTCCGCGGCCTCCCGCTGCGCGACGGGATCGGTCACACCTGGTTCCTCGAACCCGACATGGCGTACGCCTTCCCCAACGACGACGGGGTGACCGTCCTCGCGGTCCTCCCGGACAAGAAGCGGCTGCCGGCCTTCCGGGACGACCTGGAGGGCAGCTTCCTCGACTTCGTCCGCGCCCTGCCGCAGGCACCGCCCATCGACTCCGCCGAGCGCGTCACGAAGATCATCGGTACCGTCGACTACCCGCTGCACAGCCGCCGGCCGACCGCCCCGGGCATCGCGCTCATCGGCGACGCCGCCCTGACCGGCGACCCCCTGTGGGGAGTGGGCTGCGGGTGGGCCCTGGAATCGGCGAAGTGGCTGGCCGAGGCGGTCGCCGCGGCCGTCACCGGGCGGGGCGACCTGGACGAACGACTGGCCGTGTACGCGCGCAGGCACCGCCGTCGGCTGCGCGGCCACCAGTTCCTGGCCGCGGACTTCGCCACGTCCCGGCCCTTCAACCCCTTGGAGCGGCTGATGTTCTCGGCGGCGGCGCGCGACGCCGCGGTGGCGCGGCACATGCACCTCTTCGCGTCCCGCCTGATCGGGCCCCTGCGCTTCCTGAGCCCGGTCGCCGTGGCCAAGGCCTCGGCCGTCAACATCGGACGACGCGTGAAGCCGGGCGCCGCCGCGTAGCGGCCGGAACGAGCGGCGGACGGCGGCGGGGGAGGGGTGTCGGTCCGCTGTCAGGGGGGTGCGGGGGCCTGTCAGCGAGCTGTCGGCGGCGGTCGTGACAGTGGAGTCGCAAGGAGCCGGCGTCGCAGCCCACCGACGACCCCGGCCCCGCCCGTCATCCGTACGACGGGCCGCCCTCCGGAAGGTGAGTCCCATGAGCCCCACAAGCCCCGCTGTCACCGACACCGCTCGCACCACCCACACCACTCACGTCACGATCATCGGCGCAGGACTCGGCGGCCTCACGCTCGCCCGCGTCCTGCACCTGCACGGCATACCGGCCACGGTCTACGAGGCCGAGCCCACCCCGGCCGTGCGGTCGCAGGGCGGCCTGCTCGACATCCACGACTACAACGGGCAACTCGCCATCGAGGCAGCCGATTTGATGGAGGAGTTCCGCGGCCTCGTCCTGGAGGGCCGGCAGGCGATGCGGGTCCTCGACCCGGACGGCACGGTCCTGCACGACCTCCCCGACGACGGCACGGGCGGACGCCCCGAGGTGCAGCGCGGCGAGCTGCGCGAGATGCTGCTCGATTCCCTGCCCGTGGGCACCGTCCGCTGGGGCCACAAGGTCAAGGGCGTCCGCTCCCTCGGCGCAGGTCGGCACGAGGTGACGTTCGAGGGCGGTGGCACCGTGGAGACGAGCCTGCTGGTCGGCGCCGACGGCGCCTGGTCGCGGGTCCGTCCGATGCTCACCGAGGTCCTGCCGGAGTACGTCGGCACGTCGGTCGTCGAGACCTATCTGTTCGAGGCCGACACCCGGCACCCGGCCGCCGCGAAGGCGGTCGGCGGCGGGTCGATGATCGTGCCGAAGGAGGGGCGCGAGATCTTCGCCCACCGGGAACGGGGGGACACCCTGCACGCGTACGTGATGGTGTCCGAGCCGCGGGAGTGGTTCGACGCGATCGACTTCACCGATGCCGCCGCGGCCACCGCGCGGATCGCGCGGGAGTTCGAGGGCTGGGCGCCGGAACTGCGCGCGCTGCTCACCGACGGCGACCTCCCGCCGGTCCTGC
The DNA here is from genome assembly GCF_042730635.1 of Streptomyces sp. NPDC059917. Lineage (NCBI taxonomy): Bacteria > Bacillati > Actinomycetota > Actinomycetes > Kitasatosporales > Streptomycetaceae > Streptomyces > Streptomyces sp. NPDC059917. The sequence continues at coordinate 25,738 of NZ_JBHWLC010000063.1, read as the reverse complement.
GCCCCTTCTACGCCCTGCCGACCGACCACCGGTGGGACCGGGTGCCGGGCGTGACGCTGCTGGGCGACGCCGCCCACCTCGCGCCGCCGAACGGCGAGGGCGCCAACCTGGCCATCCTCGACGGCGCGGAGCTCGCCAAGGCCCTCGCCGCCCGCCCCGACGACATCGAGGCCGCACTCGCCGCGTACGAACAGGACATGTTCGACCGCGGCACCGGGGACCCCTTCTTCGGCGGCCCCGACGGCGACGCCGAGGGCGCGGAGTCGGCCCGCCACACGGCCGAGGGACTGCTCGCCGCGCTGGCCCAGGAGGACGGGCCGCTCTAGTCCGTCCCTGTCGGATCCTGCCGGGTCCGCCAGGATCCGAAAGAGGCGGACTACCGGACTAGCGGAACAGGCGGTCGCCGGGGGCGGCCATGCGGTGGGTGCCGCTGTGGCGGTTCACCCAGTCGCGGACGAGGCCGACGGCGTTGGCGCACTGCCAGCCGTCGTCGTACTCCCGCACTCCGGTGAAGGCTCCGTAGCCCGCGATGATGCCGTCCACGCGACCCTCGCCCAGCAGCTTGTCGACGTACCAGGGGTCGTTGTAGGTGGTCGTCCAGGAGAAGGTGGCCGCGAGCCGTCCGGCGTCACGGTCCGCGGCGCCCTTCTTCAGCTCCGCGCAGGTGTTCCAGGTGGCCTCGGTGCAGTTGCCGAAGCCCTTGGTGATGTCGGAGTCGCCGTAGTCCATCGCGCGGCGGCCGGCCGGGAAACCGGAACCGGACCGGTTGAAGGCCGCCTGGGCCTGGTCGCGGGTGCCGGTCGTCGTGATCCCCTCCAGGCCGCCGAGCCGGCCCTCCAGGCTCTTCCAACCCCGGCCGCCCACGTCGGGGGTGCTGCCGCCGTGGTACTCGAAGAACCCGTACAGCACCTGGATCCCCGCGGCCGTCAGGCGCTGCGCCTTGTCGCGCAGTCCGGCGACGCTGCACCCGCGGTTCTCCTGGTCCCCGCAGTAGTTCGGGTCCTTGATGTCCAGCCAGACCAGGGAGAGCCTGCGGCCCGCGGCGGCGTGGGAGAGGATGCGGTCGATCATGCTGTCGAAGCCGGGGCCCAGGCGGTTGTCGCCGGCCGAGGAGCAGTCGTGGTAGGCCCGCCATTCGTTCGGGTTCCACCAGGCGCAGACGTCGATCTCGATGGCGTTGGCGCCGTGCCGCAGCGCGGCGTCCACGCCGTCCAGCGTGTCGACGCGGTGGGCGACGGCGTAGATCGGGCGACGCTGATCGGCCGCGGCCGCCGGGGCCGCTCCGAGCGCGGTGGTGCCGACGATCGCGCACAGGGCCGCGATCAGCGCCAGTAAGGTCCGTGGGACGGCGCCGCGCTTGGGGTGGGTGGTCACGAGCGCACTCCTTCGTGTTCCTGTCGGTTGCCGAGGCGGACGATCGACCGCACGGAGCACATGGTGGCACGCGATACATGCATGATGAACGAGATTTGGACACGGGCGACGGGCCGTCCGCGCGGGTCGAGGACGGCCACCGGACCTCAGGTCAGATGCGTCACGAGCAGCTCGGCCAGCCGCCGCGGCGTACGGAGCGGCAGGTAGTGGTCGGCGTCCGGGACGCTCGCGCCGCGGGCGCCGGGGACGTCGGCGACGAGGCGTTCGGCGATCACCGCGATCTCCGGGTGGTCGCGGTCGCCGTGGACGACCAGGGTCGGCGCGCCGACCCGCTCGGGGTGCTCGAGGGCGAAGTCCAGCGCGGTCTCGCCGCCCATGCTCAACCCGACCAGGGCGGCTCGGCGCAGCCCGAAGTGGTCCAGTACGGCGCGCAGGTCATCGACGTCGCCGAACGGCCCGCCCGGTGGGGTGGAGCGGCCCAGCCCGCGGGCGTCGTAGCGGATCACGTCGTGGCGCCGGGCCAACTCGGGTACGACGGCGTCCCACAGCCGGGAATCCATACCGGCGCCGTGCAGCAGCACCACCGGGCTGCCGGCGCCGCCGCGCTCGGCCCACAGCCCGCCGCCGCCGGGAGCGGGGACGCGGACGGTCCCGGTCGCGTGGGAGCGCGTTCTCGTCCCGTGATCATTTCAGATCGCTGCGCGGGTCCACGGCCCAGTGGTTGGTCGTGAAGAGCTGCCCGGCGAAGCGCACGTCGGCCCGCGCGACGAAGCGGAAGCCGACCGAGCGGCAGATGCCGTTCGAGGCGGCGTTGGTGGTCGCCGGGAAGGCGTGCACGATGCCCCAGCGGTCCGCGTCCCGGGCCTGCTCCAGGAGGGTGCGGACGGCGCGTGCGCCCAACCCCCGCCCCTGGAAGGGGGGCAGGACCATCCAGCCGATCTCGGAGGTGGGTCCGTCGTCGCCGTCGTGCGACCAGAGGGTCACGGTCCCGGCCACCACCTCGGGGGCGGCCGGATCGGGGACGATCATCTTCAGCCAGGCGGTGTCGGCGGCCGCCTGCTCGGCATCCCGCCGGACCTTGTCCGCCATCCCCTCGCGGGACTGCGGACCACCGAGGTCGGCCATCATGACGGGGTCGCACCGCATCCGCACGTAGGCGTCGACGTCGCCCCGCACCACATCGCGCAACTCCACTGCTTCCCCCTGTTCCTCATGGTGTCCACCGGTGAACGGTCGTACGACGCGGATCGTGCCCGACCGCGGAGCGCCGCGCGCGGACCGGTCGGTACCCTGACGCGGTGATCACCACCCTGTCGCGGGCGATGTACGGCGCCGCGGAGCCGGAGTTGCTCCCCCTGCCGGAACGCGTCGCCGGGCTGCTGGTGAAATGCGACAGCCCGCCGCGACTGGCCGCCCACCTGCGGATCGTCCACGACGTGGCGCACCAACTCGTCGACTGGATGGCGCGGAGCCGCCCCTCGGTGGTCTTCGACCGCGAGGCGGTGCTCTTCGGCGCGGCGACGCACGACGTGGGGAAGGCGGTGCACGTGGAGGAGCTCTCCGGGCCGGGGTCGGCGCACGAGCCGGCGGGGCGGACCCTGCTGCTGGGCCTCGGCGTGAGCCCGGAGCTGGCCCGATTCGCCGCGACGCACGCCTCGTGGGCGGAGCCGTCCGTCGGCTTCGAGGATCTCCTGGTGAGCCTCGCCGACAAGGTCTGGAAGAACAAGCGCGTCCCCGACCTGGAGGACCTCGTCGTGGCCCGGATGGCGCGGGCGAGCGGCCGGGCGGTCTGGGAGGAGTTCCTCGCGCTCGACGAGGTCCTCGCACGCATCGCGGACGGCGCCGACGAACGCCTCGCGTTCCAGGCGGCGTTCCCCGTCCGAGGCTGATTCGGCCGGGGCCGGTGGCCTGGGGGCCGTGGGTGAAGGCTTCGGCGGGATCCTGCCTTGGAAGGGGCGGGCGGGCGGTGCGAGCCTGGTCGACAGGTTCTCCTGTTCCTGCACATCGTCGCGGAGGCAATCATGCGCAAGCGCGCACGGAGCACGGCGCGTTGGGCGGCCCTGGCCCTGGTGCCGCTGGCCGCCCTGATGGCGGCGACACCGGCACACGCCGGTGCACGGGGTCTCTACAACGGTTTCGAAGCGTCCGACATCGGCAAGTGGGACCGCCTCTCCGGGGGCGACGGCCAGGCGGGCTTCGAGATCGGCACCGGTACCGCGCTGACCGGACAGGGCAACGGGCGCATCACCGCCACCCGGGGATGGGCGCGCGAGGGCACCTGGGCCTCCTTCGAACCGGCCTACCGCTTCTGCACGGCCCGGGTCTACGTCAAGCCGGACCAGGACCTGCAGTTCGAGCTCCGGGTCTGGACACCCCAGGGCAAGAAGCTCGTCAGCCACGCTCCTTGGCTCCTCAGCGGGGACTACCGCCTGGTCCAGGTCGACTGGACGGCGGAGGGCGAGAACAACAACTTCGTCGAAGCGGTCCTCGGCGCCGACGGAACGCCGCGCGCCGTGCGCCTCGACGCGTTGACGGTCGTCTGCTCGGACGGGACCGGGAACTGACCCGCAGCACTCAATAAGACACGGCGCGCCGGCGCGTACCGTCAGACCACCAGGCTGAGCCCGACGGCCGCCGCGAAGCCGGTCACCGACAGGATCGTCTCCAGCACGGTCCAGGACCTCAGGGTGTCCTTCACCGAGGTGTTGAAGTACTTGGAGATGATCCAGAACCCGCCGTCGTTGACGTGCGAGGCGATGATCGACCCGGCCGCGATCGAGACCGCGATCAGGGCCAGGGCGGGCTGGCTGTAGTCGGCGTCCTTGACCAGCGGGGCGATGATGCCGCCCGTGGTCACGATGGCGACCGTGGCCGAGCCCTGGGCGACGCGCAGGCCGCAGGAGATCACGTACGCCAGGACGATCAGCGGGAGCCCGGCCGTGGACAGCGTCCCGGCCAGTGCCTTGCCGACACCGGTGGCCGAGATGACGGCGCCGAAGAAGGCGCCCGCGCCGACCACCAGCAGGATCATGCCGACCGGACGCAGCGCCGCCGCACCGAGTTCCGAGAGCTGCTGCTTGGTCATGCCCCGGTCGGTGCCCAGGAGTTTGATGGCGACCAGGCACGCCAGGGTGAGCGCCACGGCCGGGTTCCCGACGAAGGTCAGGAAGGGCAGTACACCGGCGTCCTTGTCGAGGAAGACCGTCCCGAAGGTGGCTCCGAGGATCAGCACCAGCGGCACGCAGATGACCAGTGCCACCTTGCCCAGCGACACCGGCCCGCGGCCGCCGTCCGCCTGCGCGCCGTCCTCCTGCGGGGCGCTGAACTCCTCCGGCACCTCGATCATGATCCGGTTGCCGATCCACTTCGGCCACAGCACGCCCGCCACGAAGAACGCGGGCAGTCCGCAGGCCAGCCCCATGACGATCAACCAGCCGAGGTCGATGCCGAGGAACCCGGCGAGCGCGACCGGCCCCGGGTGCGGCGGCAGGAACGCGTGGGTCATCGACAGGCCCGCCAGCAGCGGAAGGGCGTACAGCAGCATCGACTTGCCGCTGCGCTTGGCCACCACGTAGACGAGCGGCGCGAGGACGAAGATGCCGATGTCGAAGAAGACCGGGATGCCGAAGATCAGGCCGGTCAGACCCATCGCCAGACCCGCGCGCTTCTCGCCGAAGGCGCGCAGCAGCCGTTGCGTGAGGACCTCGGCGCCGCCGGAGGCCTCCAGGAGCGATCCGAGCAGCGAGCCCAGACCGACGATCAGGGCGATGTGGCCCAGGATCCCGCCGAAGCCGCCTTCGATCAGCGACTCCTTGCTGCTGAGCGCCGACCCGACGATGGTGCTGACGGGCAGACCGGCCGCGAGCGCCAACAACAACCCGGTGACCACGAGGGAGATGAAGGGTTCGAGCTTGAACTTGATGATCAGCAGGAGGAGGAAGGCGATGGATATCGCGGACAGGACCAGGAGCCCGGCCGTCTCGTGCTGGAGCCAGTGGATCACGCCCGGACCCCCGCCCCGGCCAGGGCCCCGGTGAACGCCGCGGCGCGCGCCGCGATGTCCGCCCAGTCCCCGGCCTCGACCGCGGCCGGGGGCACGACGTCGGTCCCCGCGCAGACGCCGAGCGCCCCGTTCGCGAGGAACGCGCCCGCGTTGGTGGCGTTCACGCCGCCCGACGCGACCAGCGGTACGCCCGGGTAGGGGCCGTGCAGGTCCTTGAAGTAGCCGGGGCCGAAGGCCTTCGCGGGGAAGATCTTCACCGCGGCCGCGCCCATGTCCAGCGCGTCGGCCACCTCGGAGGGCGTCAGCGCGCCCATCACCACCGGTACGCCCGCCTCGGCCGCGACGGCCGCGACCAGCGGGCGCAGCCCCGGGGTGACGAGGAAGGAGGCACCGGCGGCCACGGCCTCGCGCGCCTGGTCCTCGGTGAGTACGGTGCCGACCCCGACCCGGTGGCCCGCGGCGACGGCCCGCGCGATGTGGGCGGCCACCCCCGGGGTGGTGAAGGTGAGTTCGACCGTACGGATCCCTCCGGCCGCCAGCGCCTCGCACAGCGCGGCGGCGTCGGGTATGCGGGGCGCGCGGACGACGGCGATCACCGGGTCCGCGGTGAGCGTGGCCACCAGGGCCGCGGACGCGGTGGCAGGAGCGGACGTGGAGCCGGTCGCGGGGGATGTCATGCAGCTGCCTCTGTTCCTCGGTGGGTGCGGCGCAGTGCCCGGCCGGGCAGCGCACCGGTGGGCGCGCCGTCGTGGACGACCGCCGTGCCGTTGACGTAGACGTAGGGGATGCCGGCGGCGGGCCGCCGGGGGTGTTCGAAGGTCGCGGTGTCCTGGACGGCGTCCGGGTCCAGGAGGACCAGGTCGGCGTGGTGGCCGGGACGTACGAGACCGCGCCGGACCAGACCCAGGCGGCGGGCCGGGCGGCCGGTCATCCGGGTGATGGTCTGCTCCAGGCTGAGCACGCCCAGCTCGCGGCTGTAGCGGGCGAGGTAGCGGGGGAAGGTGCCCCACGCCCGGGGGTGCGGGCGGGCCCCGGTCAGCAGGCCGTCGCTGCCGACGGTGTGCGCCGGGTGGCGCATGATGGCCCGCACGTTCTCCTCGTGGCCCACGTGCTGGAGGATCGTGGTGGCCAGGGCGTCCTCGCGCAGCAGGTCGAAGAAGACCTCGGTGCCGGTGCGGCCGCGCTCCGCGGCGATCTCGGCGACGGTGCGGCCCACCAGGGGTGCCAGACGCTGCTGTTGCACCCCGGAGATCTGGATCGTGGCCCAATCGGTGACCACGCCGTGGCAGCCGTCGCTGCCGCGCTCCTCCACGTCCCCCCGGATCCGCTCGCGGTCGTCGGGGGCGTCGAGCCGGGCCAAGGTGGCGTCCGGCCCGCCCTCGGTGGCCCAACTGGGCAGCAGGGCGGAGAGCGTGGTGGAGCCGGGGAGGTAGGGATAGCTGTCGAGGGTCAGGTCCACGCCCTCGGCGAGCGCCGCGTCGACCAGGGCGAGCAGTTCGCCCGCCCGGCCCTCGTTGACCCCGAAGTTCATCGTGGCGTGGGTGAGGTGCAGCGCGCAGCCGGACCGGCGGGCGATCTCCACCATCTCGGCGTATCCCTCCAACGCCCCGGCTCCGTAGGAGCGTTGGTGCGGCGCGTGGTAGCCGCCGTACGAGGCCACCACCTCGCAGAGCGCGACCAGTTCGGCGGTGTCGGCGTACATGCCCGGGGTGTAGGTGAGCCCGCTCGACATGCCGATCGCGCCCTCGCGCATCCCCCGGGCGACGATCTCGCGCATCCGGTCCAGCTCGGCCGGGCCGGGCGGGCGGTTGTCCCAACCCATCGCGAGCATCCGGACGGAGCCGTGCGGCACCAGGTAGCAGGCGTTGACCCCGGCGCCCCGGTCGATCCGGTCGAGGTACTCGCCGACGGTGCGCCAGTCCCACGCGAAGCCCGGTCCGTCGTCGGGGTTCCCGTTCCAGCCGGCGATCTGGCGGCGCAGCGCCGGGAGGGTGGTGTCGTCGACCGGCGCGTAGGACAGGCCGTCCTGTCCCAGCACCTCGCAGGTGATGCCCTGGGTGACCCGGGAGGGGTGCTCGGGTTCGAGCAGCAGCCGCAGGTCGGAGTGGGCGTGCATGTCGATGAAGCCCGGAGCCAGGACCAGCCCGTCGGCGTCGACGACCTCGCGCGCGGTCCGGTGCCCCGTACCGGGGGCGGCCACCTCCTCGATCGTCCCGTCCGTGACGGTGACGTCGGCCGGGAAGCGTTCGGCGCCGGTGCCGTCGACGACGGTGGCGCCCCGGAAGAGCAGATCGGCCATCAGAAGAACGTCCTTACGAACTCCACCACGCGCGGATGCTCCGCGTGGGCGTCGTCGAGCACGGGGATCAGGGACCACTTGTCGAAGGCGGTGCAGGGGTGCGAGAGCCCCAGCCGCAGGACCGCGCCGACCGGGGCCAGGTCCCCGGCGTCGCGCAGGAAGGTGTGCTGGTCGTTGAGGGCCGTGATCCGGCCGGAGCCGAGGGGGCCGCCGCCGCGCACCGCCTGGGGTTCGGGCAGCCCCTCGTCGAAGGGGAAGTCGCGCTTGCCGCCGTCGAGCAGGGCGAGTTGCGGCTCGGGCCGGGAGACGACCCGGCTCCAGCCGTGCATCGCGGAGCGCAGCGGCGTTTCGTCGACGTCGCGCGAGAGGGGGGAGATGGTCCGGTAGAAGCCGTCGTCGTGGGCGAGGTAGGCACCGGCGCGGACGATCACCACGGTGCCCGGCACCTGCCCGGTGAGCGGTACGAGCTCCTCGGCGACGGTGTCGAAGTAGGCGCTGCCGCCCGCGGTGACCACCGGCGCGGAGGTCTCGTACGCCGCGGCCAGGCGCCGGTGCAGGGCGGCGAGCGAGCGGAGGTAGTCGCGTACGACGGCCAGCCCGCCCTCGGTGGCCTCGTGGGCCAGCGCCCCCTCGTACCCGGCGGTGCCCGCCAGGCGCAGGGTCGGTGCCGCCACCACGGCGGCGGCGATCCGCTCGGCCGTCTCCAGGTCGCGGGCCCCGGTCCGGCCGCCCGCTGCGCCGAGTTCGACGAGGACCTCCACCGGGCGGCGGGCCCCGGCCGCCCGCAGGGCCTCGTCCATCAGCTCCACGGAGGTGACGGAATCGACCCACGAGGTGAAGGCGAATTCCGCGTCGCGGTCGAGCTCGCGGGCGAGCCAGGCCAGTCCGGCCGGGTCCAGGAGGGTGTTGGCCAGCATCAACCGCGAGACGCCGAAGGCGCGGGCCACCCGCAGCTGCGGCAGGTTGGCGAGGGTGATGCCGTGGCACCCGGCGTCGAGCTGGGTGCGCCACAGGGCGGGGGCCATCGTGGTCTTGCCGTGCGGGGCGAGGACCACCCCGGAGCGGCGGCACCAGTCGGCCATGGTGCGCGTGTTGTGCGCGAGGGCGCCGGCGTCGAGGGTCAGCAACGGGGTGCCGAGGTCGTGGAGGGCGGGGCCGGTCGCGAGGTACTGGCCGACCGTCAGGCCCCGGGCGGCGTCGGGCAGCGCCTTGAAGCGCCAGTCGAGTGGCTCGTCCGCCAGCGAGGACAAGGCGGCGTGGTCGATCCCGGGGCCGTCGGTATGGCGTGCGTAGCTCTGGTGATCCACGGTGATCCTCCGGTGCGACTGGTGCGACTGGTGCGACTGGTGCGACTGGTGCGGGTGTTGCGGGTTCACGCGGGCGGGGACGTCCGGCCGGACATCGGCATGCGCGCCGGGGTCGGCGTCGGGCATGGATTCCGCGTTGCAACATGTGCAACGCTCGTTGCGTATGTTGCTGTTATGGTTCTAGCATTCCGTCGGAACGGATGGCAACGTCCGAAAGGCCCCCGGGTGCCGGGAGGCGGAAGCGACGGGCGCACCACGAGCAGCAGACACGCGAACCAGGGAGCAGCGACTGATGAACCGGCAGGACACCGCACCCGCACCCCGTACGGCCGAACCGGTCCAGGCCGTCTGCCTGGGGGAGTCGATGGCTGTCCTGCTGGCCGACGGCCCCGGCCCGCTCGACACCGTCGGCGCCTTCCGGCCGTCCGTGGGCGGCGCCGAGTCCAACGTGGCCTGCGCGCTGGCCTCCCTCGGCATACCGAGCGCCTGGATCAGCCGCGTCGGCGACGACGGCTTCGGCCGACGGCTCACCGCCGAGGTCGGCGCCCGCGGCGTGGACACCAGCGCCGTCGCGGTCGACCCGCACCGCCCGACCGGCCTCTACCTCAAGGAGACCGGCGGCTCCGCGCACCGGGGGGACCTCGGCGCGGGCAGCAGTCGCCTGCACTACTACCGCACCGGTTCGGCGGCCTCCGCCCTCGGCCCGGAGCTGCTCGCGGATCCCGCCGCGGCGCGGTTGCTGAACGGGGCCCGGCTGCTGCACCTCAGCGGCATCACGGCCGCGCTCTCGGACAGTTGCCTCGACCTGGTACGGGCCCTGCTGGCCCCCGCGCACCGGCGCCCCGACACGCTCGTCAGCTTCGACCTGAACTGGCGCCCCGCCCTGTGGCACGACCGCGACCCCGGGGTCCTGCGCGCCCTGCTGGACGCGGCCGACCTCGTGCTCCTCGGCGCGGACGAGGCCGAGGCCGCCTTCGGCACCGGTGATCCGCGGGCGCTGCGGGCCCTGTTCCCCTCGCCCGCCACCCTCGTCGTCAAGGATTCCGGCAACGCCGTCACCGCCCTGACCCGGGACGGCCGCACCGTCACCGAACCGGCGCTGACCGTGGAAGTGGTGGAGGCCACCGGGGCGGGCGACGCCTTCGCCGCCGGGTACCTCGCCGGTACGCTGCGCGGCCTCGACCAGCGCAGCCGACTGCGGCTCGGCCACCTCAGCGCGGCCGCCGCGCTCACCGCGCACGAGGACCACGGAGTACCGGCCGAGGCGTCGGTCCTGAACGACCTCCTCGGCGCGTCGCCGCAGCAGTGGGCCGCGACCTCGGTCACGGCGGGTGGCATCGTGTCACCCCTGTCGACCACTCCATAGACCCGAGCCGGAGCGCCACCACCCATGAGCCAGACCGTCACCCGCGCCCTGCGCCTCCTCACCGAGCTGGGCGAGGGCGAGCGCTCCCTCGAACAGCTCGCCCACGTCCTCGACGTGCACAAGACCACCGCGCTGCGACTGCTCCAGAGCCTGGAGGAGGCGCGGTTCGTGTACCGGGACGCGGGCTACCGCTACCACCTGGGCGCCGGTCTGTTCGCCCTGTCCAGCCTGGCCCTGGAACAGCGCGGCATCCGCCGCACGGCCGCCCCGCACCTGGCCGCGCTCAACGCGGACACCGGGCAGACCGTGCACCTGGCCGCGTACGAGGGCGGCGAGGTGGTCTACATCGACAAGTACGACTCCCGGCACCCCGTGCGCATGTACTCCCGGATCGGGCTGCGCGCGGCCCTGCACAACACGGCCGTCGCCAAGATCCTCCTCGCCGACCTCCCGGAGGCCGAACGGCGCCGCGTGGTCGAGGGCGTCGAGTTCACCGTCCACACCCCGAACACGATCACCACCCCCGAGGCGCTCCTCGCCGAGCTCGACAAGGTCGCCGCCCAGGGGTGGGCCGAGGACCACGCCGAGCACGAGTCCTTCATCAACTGCATCGCCGCCCCGATCCGCGACGCCTCCGGGCGCGCCGTCGCGGCGGCCTCCATCTCCGTACCGGACGTGGTGCTCCCGTACGAGCAGGTCCTGGAGCTGCTCCCCGAGCTCCTGGCGGCCACCCGTGCCATCTCGGCCGACGCGGGCTCCCCGTCGGCCGACTCCTGAACCACCCCTCTCCCCGACCCCGAACACCCCACCACCACAAGGAGACATCATGAGCGACAGCACCACCGAGAAGACCGAAGTCCGCACCGACGGCGCCCCCGCCCCCGCCTGGATGTTCTCCCAGGGCGTGCGCAAGGGCCCGATCCTCCAGGTATCCGGCCAGGGCCCGCAGGACCCGGCGACCGGCGAGTACCTCTACCACGGGGACGTCAAGGCCCAGACCCGGCGCACCCTGGAGAACGTCAAGGCCATCGTCGAGGCGGGCGGCGCCACGATCGAGGACGTCGTGATGTTCCGCGTCTACCTCACCAAGCGGGCCGACTTCCCGCTGATGAACGAGGTCTACGCGGCCTTCATCGACGAGAACATCGAGCCGGGCGGGGTCAAGCCGTGCCGGACGACCATCTTCGTGGAACTCCCGCAGGAGCCGATGCTGGTCGAGATCGACGCCCAGGCCGTGATCGGCTGAGCGGCCGGCCCCGCCGGGCCCCCGGCGCGAGGGTTCCGCGGTTTCCGCCCGGGCGCCGGTGGTCTGCGTGGATCATGGCGAGCGGTGCCCGCCCGGGCGCCGCGCTCATGATCACGATGGAGGGAACCGTATGACGGGCGGAGCTTTCACCGATTTCTCCGGCACGTACGAACTGGTCAGCAGCGAGGGGTACGACAGGTACCTGGAGTCGATCGAGGTCGACGCGGCTACCCGGGAGGCCCTGGCGTCCGACCCCCAGACGGTGAAGATCGTGCAGGAAGGCGACCACTACACCTTCCGGAGCACCGTCGCGGCGAAGGAGTCCGTCCTGCAGTTCACCCTCGGCCAGGAGTTCGTCTCCAACTACGGTTACGGCGACGACCGCCAGGCCAAGGGGATAGCCCGCCGCGACGGGAACCGCATCATCCTGCAGCGCAAGGGCGGCGACTGCGAGACCACCGCCGTCTTCGGCGTCGACGACGACGGCCTCGACACGTACCTCAGCGGCCCGAACGCCGTCACCGCCCAACGCCGCCACAAGCGCCGCCCCTGACCGAAAGCCCCAGCGAGCGTCCCCGCCCCACCACCGGGGCCGCCCGCCCGGGGCGCGTGCGACCGGTGGGGTGAGAGTGGCGGGCGGCGTGGTGGGCTTCCGCGGCGCGGGGCGGGGCGTGTGTGAGGATCGCCCCGGGTGACCGCCCCGCCGTCCCCGCCGCAGGAGGACCCTTGTTCCACCGGCCCGCCCTCCCGCGCGGAAGAACCGCCGTCGCCGCCGCGTCCGTCGCCCTCCTCGGCCTGCTCCTGACCCTGACGGCCGGGGCCGCCCCCGTGCCCGCCGCCCCGAGGTCGGCGCCCGGGCCGGTGGTGCGGACCGAGGTCGGCGCGGCCCCGGGCAGCACGACGGCCCTGGCCGGTTACGCGATCCAGTCGACCGCGAAGGTCACCGACTCCGCGACCGCCGTGTCCAGCCCCGGCTATCGGGCCACCGGCTGGTACCCGGCCGGCCCCCGCTCCACCGTCCTCGCGGCGCTGCTCGCCGCGGGCGTCCATCCCGACCCCTTCTACTCCACCCGGCAGCAGCGGATCCCGGCCGAGGACTTCGCCGTGCCCTGGTGGTACCGGGCCGACCTCGTCGTGACGGACCCCGCGATCCGTACGTACCTGGACTTCAGCGGGGTCATGTCCGCCGCCGATGTCTTCGTCAACGGCCGCCGGGTCGCCGGGGCGAACACCGTCACCGGCGCCTACACCCGGCACGAGATCGACCTCACCGACCTGATCCGGACGGGCACCAACACGGTCGCCTTCCGCGTCCTGCCCAACGACCCGCGCAAGCACCTCACGATGGGCTGGCTCGACTGGCTGCAAACGCCGCCCGACCGGAACATGGGCATCGTCCGCGACGTCACCGTGCGCCGCGGCGGCCCGGTCGCCCTGCGCGACGCGCACGTGGTGAGCGCCCTGGCCCTACCGGCGATGTCCTCGGCCGACCTGACCGCCAAGGCCCGCGTGCGCAACGACTCGTCGGCGCCCGTCACCACGACCGTGTCCGGCACCGTCGGCCCGGTGGCCGTCAGCCGGAGCGTCGGGCTCGCACCCCACGAGAGCAGGACGGTGGTCTTCTCCCCGGCCGACCACCCCGCACTGCGCCTGCGCGCGCCCCGCGTGTGGTGGCCCGCGGCGATGGGGCGCCAGCCGCTGTACCGCCTCGACCTGACCGCGACGGTCGACGGCGCCCCCTCCGACACCGCGCACGAGACCTTCGGGATCCGGGAGGTGCGGGCGCCGCTGAACGCCGACGGCGCCCGTCGGTACGAGGTCAACGGCCGCCCCCTGCTGATCAAGGGCGCCGGTTGGTCCCCGGACGCGTACCTGCGCTGGGACCGCACCTCCGTGGAGGACCGCCTGCGCTACGCCCTGGACCTCGGGCTGAACACCCTGAGGCTGGAAGGGCACATCGAGCCGGACGAGTTCTTCGACCTCGCCGACCGCCACGGGATCCTGACGCTGCCCGGCTGGGAGTGCTGCGACAAATGGGAGGGCGAGGTCAACCGCGGGGGATCGGGGGAGCGTTGGACCCCGGCCGACTACCCGGTGGCCAAGGCTTCCATGGCCGCCGAGGCGGCCCGACTGCGCCACCACCCCAGCGTGATCTCCTTCCTGATCGGCAGCGACGCCGCGCCGAACCGGCAGATCGAGCAGGGCTACCTCGACGCCCTGAAGGCCGCCGACTGGCGGGCCCCGGTGATCCCGGCGGCCTCCGCCGCCGCCGCGCCGCTCACCGGCGCCTCCGGAATGAAGATGACCGGTCCCTACGACTGGGTCCCGCCCCGCTACTGGTATGACAAACGGGCGGGCGGAGCCAGCGGCTTCAACTCGGAGACCAGCGCGGGCCCGGACGTACCGACCCTGGACACGCTGCGCCGCATGATGTCCCCGGCCGAGCTGGACAGCCTGTGGAAGGACCCGGGCGCCGCCCAGTACCACCGCTCGCCCTCGGCCACCTTCGCGACGCTGAAGCTGTACGACGAGGCGTTGTCCCGCCGCTACGGCCCCCCGACCGGCCTGGTGGACTACGTGCGCAAGGCGCAGCTCGCGCAGTACGAGGCCGTGCGCGCGCAGTTCGAGGCGTACGCCCGCCACGCGAAGGACGCCTCCGAGCCGTCGACCGGGCTCATCTACTGGATGTTCAACAGCGGTTGGACCTCGCTGCACTGGCAGTTGGTCGACCGCTACCTCGATCAGGGCGGCGCCTACTTCGGCGCGAAGAAGGCGAACGAACCCCTGCACGTCCAGTACGGCTACGGCGACCGCACGGTGGCGGTCGTCAACAACCGGGCGTCCGGGGCCTCGGGGCTGACGGCGCGGGCGACGCTCTTCTCCACCGACGGTACGCGGCGCTACGACCGCACGGTGACCGGCGTCGGCGTCGCGGGCGGGGGCGCGAGCAGCGCCGTACTCACCCTGCCCGCGTCCGTCGCAGGGCTGTCCACGACCTATCTGGCCCGGCTGGTCCTCACCGACGGCGCGGGGCGGGAGGTGAGCCGCAACGTGTACTGGTTGTCCACGCAGGACGACGAGCTCGACTACGCGGGCACCAACTGGTACTACACACCCACCCGCTCCTACGCCGACCTGCGCGGCCTCGCCGGGATGCCGCGCACGACGGTCACCGCGCGGGCGTCGACGCTCGCCTCCCCGCAGGCCGGGGGTTCCACCACCGGCACGTCCACGACGACCGTGACCCTGCGCCACGACGGCACGGGGAAGGCCCCGGCGCTGCTCACGGACGTCCACCTCGTGGGGGCGCGGGGCGCGCCCGTGCTCCCCGTGCGGTGGAGCGACAACCAGGTCAGCCTCTGGCCGGGGGAGTCGACGACGCTCACGGCGACCTACCGGACCGCCGACCTGCACGGAGCGGCGCCGCGGCTGCGGATCTCCGGGTGGAACACCCCGACGCTGACGGTTCCTGCCCACTGAGCGCGGGCGGGCGTATCCCTGCGGCGCCCGGCGGACCGGCCGGTCCTCAGGCGCCGGTGCCGGGCTGCGGCGTGCGCCAGCCCGCCATCTGCTCGCGGAACTTCGGGCACCCGACGATGTCCTCCTCGCCGCACAGGAGGGCGTGGCTCAGGAGCTGGTGGGCGTGGTCGAGGTCGACCATGCGCCGCTCGATCTCGACGAGCTTGTCGCGGAGCATCGCCTGACGCGCCTCCTGCTCCTCCTGGAACGCGCGGATCTCGACCAGGGTCAACCCGGCCCGCTGGCACTTGCGCAGCAGCACGATCCGCTGCGCCGCCTCCGGAGGGTAGCGCCGCTGCCCGCTCCGGCGCTCGGGCCGCGGGAGCAGGCCGTGGCGTTCCCAGTACCGGATGGCCGAAGCCGGTACGCCGGTGACCTCGGCCAGTCGGCCGATCGTCATGCGCGGGTCCTCCACGCGTCCCACCCCGTTCCACACCGCTTGACTTGAACCTTAGTTCAAGTTGAAGAGTGGGCGGCAGGTGGACGGCGGCGCACGGGCGCCGCCGGCACCCCAGCCGAGAGAGGCCGCGATGACGGACGTACAGGAAGTGAAGGAACGGGCCGAGCAGCTCGTCGAAGCCGCCAGGACGCTCTTCGAAGCGGGAGTGATGTCCCACTCCGGGCACGCGAACCTGAGTGCCCGGATCGACGAGGAGAGGTTCCTGCTGACGCCGGGCTTCGTCCGGGGGCTGAGGCCCGAGCAGCTGGCGACGGTCGGCCTCGACGGGCGGGTGCTGGAGGGCGAGCTGCGCTCCGTCAGCGCCGAGATCATCACCATGCACAGCGCGGTCTACGCGGCCCGCCCGCGGGTGGGATCGGTGATCCACACGCACTCGCCCGCCGCGACGGCCTTCGCGGTGGCCCACCGGCCGCTGCCCTGCCGTACGGAGCCGATGCTGAGGTTCGGGCAGGCCGAGGAGGTCCCGGTGGTCCCCTGGGGCCCCCGCGGGTCGGACGTGTCGGTGCGCGGCATCGCCGAGGTGCTGGAGCACCGCCCGACGACGGCCGCGGCCCTGTTGGCCAACCACGGACTGCTCGTCTTCGGCCCGGACCCGGCGGCCACCGCCCACCTCGTGGTGGCCATCGAGGAGAGCGCCGAGGCGGAGCTCGCGGCGGCCGCGATCGGCGGGGCCGTGGACTTCCCGGAGGGCGCCGTGGAGGCGGTGCGCGCCTCGATCGCACGGGTGTCGTCGTGACGGGCGACGGGGCGCTCGCCCCGCGGACCGACGCCGTCCGGGAACGCTACGTCGCCACGCTCGGGTCGGTGCCCAGCGGGGTGGAGGAACGGCTGCGGCTGGCCCGGGAGTTCGACAGGCTGCCCACCGAGGAGGCGCTGGCGGCGCTGCGGCACGTCGTGCTGACCGAGAACCCGTTGGGGGCGCGGGTACAGCAACTCGTCCACTTCGGGCAACTCTTGTCCCTCGGCCGGGACCATCCCGCGCGCCTGCACGCCCGGGGCGCCCTGCACGCGGGCGCCACCGTCGCGGACCTGATCGGGGTCGCCGAGACGGCGCTGATCACCTCGGGCGTACCGGCCTACGCGCTGGGCACGGAGATCATCGCCGAACTCGCCCCGCCCGGATAGGGCAGGTCGAGGGACCGGCAGGATCCGAAGGAGACGGCCTACGCGGCGGCGCACTTCCCGCCGGTCGTCGTGCCCGAGGTGTGGGAGAGCGACAGGGAGACGGCCAGGCCCGAGGCGTCGGCCCGGGCGCCGGTCAGCCGGGCGCCGTCGGGGAGTTCGCCGACCGGGACCGTGCGCGGGGCGAGCTTCTCGGTGAAGGCGGACGCCCCGGGGAAGCCCGCGAGCGACTCGATCGGCATGGTGCGGCCCAGCACCGTCACGGTGGTCGGGGTGACGGTCAGCCCGTCGGCCGCGGCGGTGACACCGGCGTGGACGGTCACGGGCAGGCTCAGGGCCCCGGTGCCCGCGCGGCCGGTCAGGGTCAGGCCGCCGCCGTCGCCGCCGACCGTCATTCCCGGAGCCGTGTCGGACAGCCGCTTCTGCAGGGCGGCGTACGGGACGCTCGCCGTCGCCGTCCCCCCGCTGGTGGTTCCGTCGGTGGTGACGTCGTGCAGATCGGCCCGGACGTCCATCTCGGTGTCGGCGTGCTGCACGCGGCGCGCCTCGATGCGCACGGTGCCCAGGTCGCCGGTGAGCGAGCGCAGCCCGGCGAGCGGGTCCAGCAGGTCGGCCGTGACCGAGCCCTGGGGCGAGAGCCGGCAGGCGGCCGCCCGCTCGATGCGCTGCCGGGCGACGTGCTCGACGGTGAGGTCCGTGACCACGCCGGCGGCCGTCAGCGTCAGGCCGACGGCTATGAGCACGGGGACGGGGCGGCGGAGCAGGGGGCGGCTGGACTTCACGGCGCGGTGGTTCCGATCTCGTGCAGGATGTCGAAGGAGCGGATCAGGAGGTGCGCGGGGGCGGCGGCGGTGACGGTGCCCGCCTGGCGGCGGCGGCGCTGGGTGCGCAGCACGGCGCGGACCGAGGACATGGCCGCCCCCGCGATCACCGCGGCCCGCAGGTCCGCGTCGGGCGCGTCCTTGGGGAGCCGCTGCTCGACGAGGAGGGTGAGCCGGTCCTCGAAGGCGGCGAAGGCCTCGACGAGCCGGGCCGCGATCAGCGGCTCCGCCCCTTCGATGGGGTGGGTCAGGGCGGTCAGGGTGGAGGCGGCGAACGGCTGCGCCGCGGTGAGCAGCGCGTTGCAGATCGCGCTCAGCGGGTCCTCCTCGGGCGGACGGGTGGCGAGGGCCGCCTCGACGTACTCGAACAGCAGGTTCATGTCCGGCAGCAGGAGGGCCTCCTTGCTGTCGAAGTAGCGGAAGAAGGTCCGCTCCGAGACGTTCGCGCACGCGGCGATGTCCGCGACGGTGGTGCCCGCGAAACCGCGTTCGGCGAAGAGCGCGGCGGCCCCCTCCCGGAGCCTGGTGCGGGTCAGCTCCTTCTTGCGTCGCCGCAACCCCGCGTCCGTTCCTGTCTCTGTCCCTGCCCCGGCGGCGGGTTCGATGCGCATGGCAGCAGCCTAGCAATCGCGTCACCCCTGTCAATTGTCAGTCCTGCCACTTTGCCTCTATGGTCGTCCGTGTCATTGGTGTCAGTCCTGCCACTTTCTGGAGTCGCCGTGTCTTCCGCACGCTTTCGAGGCCCGGCCGCGGTCCGGGCCGATCCCGATCCCGAACCCGCCGCCGGACCCGCGCCCGATCCGGCCGGTCCCGGCCGTCCGGGCCGTCTCGGCCGCCTCGGCGGCTTCTGCGCACGGCACCCGCTGTGGGTGATCGCGGCCTGGCTGCTCCTGCTGGCCGCCGTCTTCGCGGGCCGCCAGGCCGTCGGGCCGACGTACAGCGACGAGGTGTCCCTGCCCGGCAGCCGCTCCCACACCGGCGCGGAACTCCTGGCGGCCTCCGCCCCCGGCGCCGGCGCCCCGAACGGGCGCGTCGTCCTGCATGTGGACTCCGGCACGGTGGCGCAGCACCCCGGCGCGGTGGACCGTACGCTCGCCGACCTCCGGGCGCTGCCGCACGTGAGCGCCGTCTCCCTGCCGACCACCAGCGCGGACGGCCGTACCGTCGCCGCCACCGTCTCCTTCGACCGGCAGGTCAAGACCCTGGGACACGGCTACACCGAGCGCCTCGACGAGGCCACCGCCCCCGCCCGCGCCGCCGGTGTCCAGGTCGCCTACGGCGGCGACCTGAACCAGGTGGTGCGCGAGCCCGCCGACGACCGGACCGCCGAACTGATCGGCATCGCCGCGGCCCTCCTGATCCTCCTGCTCGCCTTCGGCAGCGTCGCCGCCGCCCTGCTACCCCTGGTCACCGCGCTGCTCGCGGTGGGCGTCGGGCTGGGCGCGGTCGGGATCATCGCGGGTGTCGTCACCTTCGCCACCTCCGCCCCCACCCTGGCCACGATGATCGGGCTGGGCGTGGGCATCGACTACGCGCTCTTCCTGACCACGCGCTTTCGCCAGGACCTCCTCGACGGCCACGATCCGGTCGCCGCCGCCTCCCGCACCACCGCCGGTAGCGGCCGGTCCGTCCTGGTCGCCGCCGTCACCGTCGCGGTGGCCATGCTGAGCCTGTACGCCTGCGGCCTGAGCCTGATCGGCAAGCTCGGGCTGGCCGCCGCGATCGCCGTGGTGGTCACCGCCGCGGCCTCGCTGACCCTCGTGCCCGCGGCGCTCGGCTTGGTCGGCCGCCGGATCGACCGTGTCACCGTGCGCCGCCCGGTCGCGGAGACGGGCGGGGAGCGCGACGGGTGGCACCGCTACGCCGCACTCGTCGCCCGGCGCCCCTGGGCCTTCCTCGCGGCGGGCACGGCGCTGCTGGCGCTGTGCGCCGTGCCGATGTTCTCGATGCGGCTCGGCCACGTCGACGACGGCGCCGACGCCCCGGGGACGGTCACGCGCAACGCCTACGACTGGACGGCCGGGGCCGAGGGCCCGGGATTCGGCCCCGGAGCGGCCGGCACCTTCGTGGTCGTCGCGGACGTCAGCCGGGCCACCGTCCCGGTCGACCGCATCGGCACGGGGCTCTCCGACGCCCTGCGCGCCACCCCGGGGGTCGCCGGGATCACCCCCGTGACCGCCAGCGCGGACGGGAAGCTGCTGATCACCACGCTCACCCCCACCTCCGGACCGCAGAGCGCGGCCACCGGGCACCTCTTCACCGAGCTGACCGACACGACCCTGCCCGAGGCGCTCGACGGCTCCGGAGCGCGCGGCTACCTGACCGGGTCCACGGCCGGGCAGCTCGACTTCCGGGACACCGTCACCGCACGCCTGCCGTACATCATCGCGATCGTGCTGGCCGCCGCGCTCCTCCTGCTCACCGCCGTCTTCCGCAGCGTCGTGATCCCGGTCAAGGCGGTGCTGATGAACCTCCTCACCACGGCCGCCTCCTACGGGATCCTCGTCGCGGTGTTCCAATGGGGCTGGGGCAGCGCCCTGTTGGGGCTGTCCGAGCCCGTACCCATCGAGTCCTACGTGCCGATGATGATGTTCGCGATCGTCTTCGGCCTGTCCATGGACTACGAGATCTTCCTGCTCTCCTCCGTCGCCGAGACCTACCGGCGGACCGGGGACAACACCCTCGCGGTCGGCACCGGCCTGTCGGTCACCCGCCGGGTCATATCCAGCGCGGCCTTCATCATGACCGCGGTCTTCCTCGCCTTCGCCGCCTCGCCCACGGTCGTGGTGAAGATGCTCGCCCTCGGCCTCGCCGTCAGCGTGGTGCTGGACGCGACCGTGGTGCGGCTGATGCTGGTGCCGTCCGCCATGTTCCTGATGGGCAGGGCGAACTGGTGGCTGCCCCGCCGACTCGACCGGATCCTGCCGCGGATCCACTCCTGAGCGACGCGGCTCACCCCCGGGCGGGAGCGCTCCGTTCGAAGGTCCGGAGCAGGTCCGCCGCGACGCTGACGGCGATCGTGGCGGGCTCCTTGCCGGTGATGCCCGCCGTTCCGATCGGACTCTTGATCCGATCGATGGCGGCGGCGTCGTGGCCGCCCTCCGTGGACAGCCGGCGGCGGAACCGCGCCCATTTCGCGGCCGAGCCGATCAGGCCGATCGAGCCGAGACCGGGCGTGCGCAGGGCCGCGTCGCAGAGGGCGGCGTCCTCGGCGTGGTCGTGCGTCATGATCAGGACGTGCGTGCCGGGCGGCAGCTCGGCGAGCACCTCCTCCGGGAGCAACGGCGTGTGGTGGACGCTGACCTGGGCCACCGCGTCCGCGAGCACGCCGAGCCGCTCCTCGGCGAGCACGTCGGCGCGGGAGTCCACCAGGTGCAGATCGAGGCTGTGGCGGGCCAGGATCCGCGCCAACTCCAGCCCGACGTGCCCGACGCCGAAGATCGCCACCGCCTGGACCACCGGCAGCGGTTCGAGGAGCACGCTCACCGCTCCGCCACAGCACTGCACGCCGTGCCGACCGGTGACCTTGTCGTTGAGGGCGAACTCGATCAGCTCGGACTCCGCTCCGGGCATCCCGATCAGCTCGCGGGCCCGGTCGATCGCGACGGCCTCGATGTTGCCGCCGCCGATCAACCCCCAGGTCTCGCTCCCGCCGACGACGAGTTTGGCACCGGCCCCGCGCGGGGCGTGGCCGCGCACGGTCGCGACGGTCACCAGCACGCCGGCCTCCCGGCGGGCCCGCAACCGCGCGACCGCGGCGACCCAGGACATGTCAGGCATCGCGCGGAGCGCCCTCGTGGAGGAGGAACGCGGTGCCGCTCTTCCCGCCCGCGCCGTCGTCGCCGTCCGGCCGCACGCCGCCCGCGCGGGCCGCTTCGACGGCCCAGTACACGGCTTCCGGCGTGGCGGGGGAGGCCAGCTCCACGCTGGTCCCGGCGGGCCCGAACGCGGCGGCCGCCTGCCGCAGCGCCTCCCGCACCGAGAAGGCCAGCATCAACGGGGGCTCGCCGACCGCCTTGGAGCCGTAGACCGCCCCCTCCTCGGTGGCGTTCTCCAACAGCCTGACGTGGAACTCCGTCGGCATCTCCGAGAAGCTCGGCAGCTTGTAGGTGCTCGCGGCCTGGGTCAGCAGCCGGCCGCGGTGGGGGCCCTCACCGTCGTCCCAGCGCAGGTCCTCCAGCGTCAACCAGCCGGCGCCCTGTACGAAACCGCCCTCGACCTGACCGATGTCGATCATCGGGGACAGGCTGTCGCCGACGTCGTGCACGATGTCCACCCGCCGGATGCGGTAGGCGCCGGTGAAGCCGTCCACCTCCACCTCGGCGGCGGCCGCGCCGTAGGAGAAGTACTTGAAGGGGGAGCCGTGGAAACTCTTCGCGTCCCAGTGCAGTCCTTCGGTCCGGTAGAAACCGGCCGCCGACAGCTGGACCCGCTGGAAGTACGCGGTGCGCACCAGATCGTCCCAGGCCACCTCCCCGTCGCTGCCGAGGGCGCGCGCGACGCCCCCGACGACGCGCACGTCCGAGGCGTTCGCACCGAGCAGGGTGGCGGCCACCTGGAGCAGCCGCCCGCGCAACTGCTCGCAGGCGTTCTTGACCGCGGCGCCGTTGAGGTCCGCCCCGGCACTGGCGGCGGTGGCCGAGGTGTTGGGCACCTTGTCGGTCCGCGTGGGCGCCAGCCGCACCTTGTGCAGCGGGATGCCGAGCGTGGTCGCGGCCACCTGCAGCATCTTCGTGTGCAGGCCCTGTCCCATCTCGGTGCCGCCGTGGTTGATCAGGACCGAACCGTCCTTGTAGATCAGCACGAGGGCGCCCGCCTGGTTGAAGGCGGTGAGGTTGAAGGAGATCCCGAACTTGATCCCCGTCAGCGCGATCGCCCGCTTGGTGTGCGGGTGCGCGGCGTTGAAGACGGCGATCGCGCGCCGACGCCCGGCGAGGTCGGCGTCCTCCTGGACCTCCCGCCAGACGGTGGAGATGCGTTCGGGGTGGCTGACCGGCTGCCCGTACGGCGTCGAGTGCCCCGGCCGGTAGAAGTTGCGCTCCCGCAACTCCATCGGGTCCAGGCCGAGCAGCGGCGCGCACCGGCCCATGACGTCCTCGATCACCAACATGCCCTGCGGGCCGCCGAAGCCGCGGAAGGCGGTGTTGGAGACCTTGTTGGTCCTGGCGATGCGGCCGCGGACGCGGGCGTTGGGGATCCAGTAGGTGTTGTCGATGTGGCACAGTGCGCGCGCCACGACCGGCTCGGAGAGGTCCAGGCTCCAGCCGCCGTCGGCCGTCAAGGTGGCATCCAGGGCCTGGATGCGGCCCTCGGCGTCGAAGCCGATCTTCCACGAGGCGTGGAAACCGTGCCGCTTGCCCGACATGGTCAGGTCCTGGGTGCGGTTGAGCCGCACCCGTACGGGCCGACCGGTCAGCCGGGCACCGAGCGCGGCGATCGCGGCGAAGCCGTGCGGCTGCATCTCCTTGCCGCCGAAGCCGCCGCCCATGCGCAGGCACTGCACGGTCACCTCGTGGCTGTGCAGGCCGAGGACGTGCGCGACGATCTCCTGTGTCTCCGAGGGGTGTTGGGTGCTGCTCTGGACGAACACCTGCCCGTTCTCGTCGATCAGCGCAAGCGCCGCGTGCGTCTCCAGGTAGAAGTGCTCCTGGTCGGAGAACTGCAACTCGCCGGTGAACACGTGCGCCGAGTCCTCGAAACCGGCCTCGACGTCCCCGGTCACCATCTCGGGCCGGGCGCCGTGGAAGCTGCCGGCCGCGATCGCGTCCTGGAGCGTGATCAAGGAAGGCTGCTCGTCGAGGTCCACCTCGACGGCCGCCGCGCCGAGCCGGGCCGCCTCCAGGGTCTCGCCGAGCACCCAGGCCACCGCGTGCCCGTGGAACATGACCTCGTCGGGGAAGAGCGGTTCGTCGTGCTTCATCCCGGCGTCGTTGACGCCCGGCACGTCGGCGACGGTCAGGACGCGGACCACGCCCGGCACGGCGAGCGCCGGTTCGGTGCGCAGGCCCGTGATCCTGCCGCGGGCCTTCATGACCTGGACCGGGTGCGCGTGGAGCACGTCCTTGGTACGGGCGACCAGGTCGTCGGTGTAGAGCGCGGCGCCGGTGACGTGCAGGGCGGCGCTCTCGTGCGGCACGGAGACGCCGACGACGGGCATCTCGGGACGTTCGGACAACTGGCTCATGACGGCACCGCCTCGGTGGTTCGCGCGTACAGCTTCAACAGGCTCTGGCCGAGCATCGCGGAGCGGTACTCCGCGCTGGCGCGGTGATCGTCCATCGGCGTGCCCTGGCCCCGGAGCACCCGGGCCGCGGCCTCGACGGTCCGCTCCGTCCACGGCCGGCCCTCCAGGGCGGCCTCGGTGGCGAGGGCGCGGATCGGGGTGGCGGCCACCCCGCCCAGGCCGATCCGCGCCCTGCGCACGACCCCGTCCTCGATGTCGAGCGCGAAGGCGACCGCGACGCTGGAGATGTCGTCGAAGCGCCGCTTGGCGATCTTGTGGAAGGCCGTGACCGGCGACAGCGGAAGCGGGACGCGCACGGAACGGATCAGTTCGTCGGGGCGCCGGACGCTCTGCCGGTAGCCGGTGAAGTAGTCCGCCAGCGGTACGACGCGTTCCCCGGCCGCGTCGGCGAGCACCACCGACGCCTCCAGCGCGAGCAGCGCCGGCGGGCTGTCGCCGATGGGGGAGCCCGTCCCCAGATTGCCGCCGAGCGTCGCGCCGTTGCGGATGAGCCGCGAGGCGAACTGCGGGAACAGCTGGGCCAGGAGCGGGACGCGGCCGTCGAGCCGCCGCTCGATCTCGGTGAGCGTCAGCGCCGCACCGATCTCGATGTGGTCCGTCTCGACGCGCAGTTCACGTAGTTCGGGCAGTCGGTCGACGGCGACCACGCAAGGCGCCCGGCGCGCGCGGATGTTGACCTCCACGCCCCAGTCGGTACTGCCCGCGACGACCACCGCGTCGGGGCGCTCGCCCAGCATCCGCAGGGCGTCGGCCAGCGTGCCCGGTCGCAGGAAGGAGCCTTCGTCGCGGGTGTACCGGGTGGCGACCGGCTCCGGCGGAGCCAGTTCGCGACGCCGTCCCAGCGCATCGTCCGGCGCGGGCGCACCGACGGCGAAGGCGGCGTCGCGGATCGGCCGGTAGCCGGTGCAACGGCACAGGTTCCCGCTCAGCGCGTGCAGGTCGAAGCCGTTCGGGCCGTGTTCGGCGTCGTCGTGCGCGTCGCCTTCGGCGCGGGCGTGTGCGTGTGCGTCGCCGTCGTCGTGGGCGGTGTCGGTGTCGGTGTCGGCGGCGGGGCAGCGGTCGGGCCGGTAGTACTCGGCCGCCATGCTGCAGACGAACCCGGGCGTGCAATAACCGCATTGGGAGCCGCCGCGCAGGGCCATCTCCTCCTGCACGGGGTGCAGGACGGGCGGCGCGCCCGCTGCGCCGGGGACGGCGAGGCCCTCGGAGGTGATGACCTCCTGGCCGTCGAGCGCGGCCACCGGGACCAGGCAGGCGTTGACGGCCACCCAGTCGGTCGGCTTGTGCACCCCGGGGCGGGCCACCAGCACCGAACAGGCGCCGCACTCGCCCTCCGCGCAACCCTCCTTGGTGCCGGTGAGGCCGCGCTCGCGCAGGAAGTCCAGCGCCGAAGTGTGGGGCGCGGCCGGAGCGATGGGCATCTCCTGCCCGTTGACCGTGATCCGCGCGGCTACCACGGGGCGTTCCCCGTTCGAGGCGCGGTCGTCGTGGTGAGGGTCCTGATCGCCATGTCGGGAGCTTTCTTTCTCGGGTGGCGCAGCTCAAGGGACCGGCGCGCGCGTCCGCACGCGAAGGCGTGCCGCGGCCGGTGGGCGAGCGAAGGCGGTGGAAGGAAGAGGAAGAGGAGAGGGTGGCGGGGCCGCAAGGGGGCGCGCCGGGAGGGGGGCTGCTCAGCAGCCGTGTGCGAGACGGCCCGGAGTCCAGGCGGTCTCGTGAGCGAGGCGGTGCGCGCCGGAGATGGTGGACATCGGACGTCGCCTCCTGCCATGTGCTCACGAATGGGTGCGCTGACGCTACGTCGCCGCGGGACCTTCGGTCAAGCCGACGGGCCCGGACCCGTTGCGTCCGGCGGAACGCGACGTCGCCCCGCCCCCGGGGGGGCGGGGGGGGGGGGGACGTTGGGGTGGGGCGGGGGGGTGAGGGGGGGGCGCGGGTAATTATTTTGGGGGTTTTTACCGCGGAGTACCCCCCCCAACA
>NZ_JBHWLC010000062.1:0-50701 GCF_042730635.1 Streptomyces sp. NPDC059917 | reverse complement strand
CCGGGGGGCGGCCCCCGGCCCCGCGGTTGTCGTGATCGCTGCCCGCCAGGCCGTAAACAATGGGCGCCCCGCGGCGCGGCCGTGCAACGGCCCCGCCGAGGCGCTCTCCCCTCCATACCCCCCCTGGCCCCCCGGCTCAGGGTTGCGACTAGGCGGTCGGCTTGGTCGCTATCAGCGAGGTCTCCACCTTGTGGATGGCGCGGTCGAAGTCCTTCTCCCCGCGCTGCCCCTCGCCCCAGTTGTTGTGGACGGTGCTGATCACCGCTCCGACCCGGATCACCGCGATGTCCTGGTCCACGACGTGCTCCTCGTTCTTGAACTGCACGCGCAGGCCGGTGGACTGCTCGCCGAGGGCCGGGATGTCGAAGACCTCGGCCTTGGCGAGGGCGGGCTTGCCCTCGTAGGTGGCCTCGAAGGATCCGCAGGCCTTGACGGTCGCGGCCAGTGCGCTCACGGCGCGCTCGGCGTCGGCCGCGTTCTCGTAGCCGCTGACGTCCTGGAGCATCAGGCTGCTGCCGGAGGCGTCGCTGAAGACGACCTGGCGGCTCATCTTGTAGTCGGTCAGCAACCGGCCGGTGTTGACCAGGTCGACGACGGACTTGCAGCCCTCCGGCTTGGCCGCGCCGAACTCGCGGCTCTTGGCGTCGCCGTTGTCGATGACGGTGTTCTCGTCGAGCTTCCACCCGCTGGAGAGGTCCGCCACCGTCAGCAGCACGCTCTGGGCCTGGTCGACCGTCAGCGCTCCGGACCCCTTGGCGGACGCGGCCGAGCCGGCCTTGTCGGCGGCCTTCCCACCGGCCTTCTCGCCGCCCTGGCACGCGGCGACGAAGAGCAGGGAGGCGGCCGCGAGGGCGGTCGCGGCGAAACGGGTACGGCGCTGCACGGGGACTCCAGGAACGGATCTTGCTTGGCGGAAGCAAACCTAAGCGTAAAGTAAGCAATCCCGATGATCCGAAGGTCATGCAAAATTGTGACCTTGCTCCCAGCCCGTTCCGCCCAGCGGTCCGCACCCGTCCCCCGCGGCCGCCTCAGGGCCGGTCGAGCCGCAGCCGCTCCGCCCGTGGCAGCCCCGCCACCACCAGGTCGTACGAGTCCTCGACCAGCTCCTTGACCATCGCGTCCGGGAGCCCGCCCACGGTCACCGTGTTCCAGTGCCGCTTGTTCATGTGCCAGCCCGGAGCGATCGCCCCGTGCTCGGCGCGCAACCGCACCGCGGCTTCCGGTTCGCACTTGAGATTGACCGTGAGCGGGGTGCCGTCGAGCGCCGAGAGCGCGAACATCTTCCCCAGCACCTTGAAGACCGAGGTCTCCGGATTGAACGGGAACTCCTCGACCACGGCGTTGAATCCGAGGCAGAAGGCGCGCAGCTCGGCGGGTGTCATGCGCTCTCCCCCTCGACGGCCGGCGCCGGTTCGACCGGCTCGACCAGCACGGTGACGATCTTGTTCCGGCGGCCCGCCGGCGATTCGGCGGTCAGCTGCAACGAACGGCCGTCGGGCAGCTGCTGGAGCGCGGACGCCCCCGCGATCGGCACCCGGCCGAGCGCCTTGGCGAGCAGTCCGCCGACCGTCTCCACGTCCTCGTCGTCGAAGTCCTCCACCCCGAACAGCTCGCCGAGGTCGGTGATGTCGAGACGGGCCGTCACCCGGTAGCGGTCGCCCCCGAGCTCCTCGACGGGCGGCAGTTCGCGGTCGTACTCGTCGGTGATCTCGCCGACGATCTCCTCCAGGATGTCCTCGATGGTGACGATCCCGGCCGTGCCGCCGTACTCGTCGATGACGACGGCGACGTGGTTGCGGACCTGCTGCATCTCGCGCAGCAGGTCGCCCGCGTTCTTCGTGTCGGGCACGAAGACCGCCGGGCGTATGGCGGTGGTGACGAGTTCGGACTCCGCCTCGCGGTTGACGTGCGTCTTGCGGACCAGGTCCTTGAGGTAGACGATCCCGACGATGTCGTCCTCGTTCTCCCCGGTGACCGGGATGCGCGAGAAGCCCGACCGCAGCGCGAGCGTGGTCGCCTGACGGATCGTCTTGTACCGCTCGATGCAGATCAGGTCGGTGCGCGGCACCATCACCTCGCGCACCAGCGTGTCGCCGAGTTCGAAGACCTGGTGCACCATGCGGCGCTCGTCGTCCTCGATCAGCGATTCCTTCTCCGCCAGGTCGACCATCGCGCGCAGCTCGGCCTCGGAGGCGAACGGCCCCTTGCGGAAGCCCTTCCCGGGGGTCAGCGCGTTGCCGATGAGGATCAGCAGCTGCGGGATCGGGCCCATCACCCGGGCCAGCGGGACCAGGACGTACGCCGCCGCGGTCGCGGTGTTCAGCGGGTGCTGGCGGCCGATCGTACGGGGGGAGACGCCCACCGCGACGAAGGAGACCAGCACCATCACGGCGATGGCCGTGAGCAGCGCCCGCCAGTTGTCGCCGAGGGCGTCGAGGCACACGTAGGTGACGAGGACGCCCGCCGCCATCTCGCAGGTCACCCGCACCAGCAGGGCCACGTTGAGGTAGCGGGTCGGGTCGGCGGCGACCTGGGCGAGCTTGGCGCTGCCGCGCCGCCCCTCGCGCACGGCCTGCTCGGCGCGGAAGCTGGACATGCGGGCGATCCCGGACTCGGCGCAGGCCGCGAACCAGGCCACCACGACCAGCAGGACCGCCCCGGTGATCAGCTGGGGGGCGGTCACGAGACGGTGGGGGCGGGAGAGGCCCCGGTCATCCCGCGCTCGCCGCGCCAGCCGTCCACGATGGCCGCCTGCAGGCCGAACATCTCGACCTTCTCGTCGGGCTCCTCGTGGTCGTAGCCGAGCAGGTGCAGCACCCCGTGGACGGTGAGGAGCTGGAGCTCCTCGTCCATGGAGTGCTGCGTCGGCGCGTCCTCGCCCTGCTTCTTGGCGACCTCGGGGCAGAGCACGATGTCACCGAGGAGCCCCTGCGGGGGCTCCTCGTCGTCCTTCGACGGCGGACGCAGTTCGTCCATCGGGAAGGACATGACGTCGGTGGGTCCGGGCAGGTCCATCCACTGGATGTGCAGCTGCTCCATCGCGGCCTCGTCGACCACGATGACGGACAGCTCGGACAGCGGGTGGATCCTCATCCGGGTGAGCGCGTAGCGGGCGATGTCGAGGATCGCCTGCTCGTCGACATCGGTTCCGGACTCGTTGTTGACGTCGATCGACATGGTGCTTCTGGACTACTTCCCGTTGTGGCTGTCGTACTGCTCGTACGCGTCGACGATACGGCCGACGAGCTTGTGCCGGACGACATCCTCGGAGGTGAGCCGCGAGAAGTGGATGTCCGGGACCCCTTCGAGGATCTCCTGGACCTGGCGCAGACCGCTCTTGGTACCGCCCGGGAGGTCGACCTGGGTCACGTCGCCGGTGACGACGATCTTCGAGTCGAAACCGAGTCGGGTGAGGAACATCTTCATCTGCTCGGGCGTGGTGTTCTGCGCCTCGTCGAGCACGACGAAGGCCTCGTTGAGGGTGTTGTGCGTCAGCAGGTAGTCCTGCGTGACGTACAGCGAGTCCTCGGCGGCGACCTGGATGCACACCGCCTCCTCGCGGCCCGCGGGCTCGATGGAGTCGATGAAGCGCATCGGGCGCCCTCCGCCGCCGGCCGCGTGGTACGCGTCCAGCTTGCGGGTCAGGCGGAAGGGTTCGATGTCCTCGGGCAGCCGGATGTCGACGACGTGGGAGTCGAAACGGTGGGCGGCCAGGGCGGTGCCCCGCGCGCGCCCCGCCGCCGCGCGGCGGCGGGTGTAGGCGACGCCCCCGAGGGACTGGACGAGGGCGACCACGTCGTCGCGCAGCACGATCGACGCCGTGGAGTACTGGATCCGAGACGTACGGTCGCGCTGGGTGACCGGTCCGCCGTCGGAGTCGAGCAACCCCTGGAGCACCGCGAGGCGGACCTCCGCGGTGTTGAACAGGTAGTCGTCCGGCACGAACTTGGAGTGCGAACGGCTTCCCAGCAGGTCCAGTTCGCGCATCGCGCGGGTGACGGGGTTCGCCAGAGTGACGGCGTCGCCGGGCGACTTCACCCGGTTCAAGACGTAGTCCGGCCCGCTCTTGTGCCGTGCCGTGACTCCGGGGAGGGCGGCTTCCAGCGCGTGGACGAGCTCTTCGTCCTCCGTGGAGAACGACGGAGTGGTGGAGCCCGTGACGCAGCCGTCGCCGAGCAGGAGCCCGAGGGCGTACGGGTCCATCGGAACCGCACGTTCGGGGTAGGCGACGGGTGCGGTCAGCATCGGCAGTTCGTAGCGGCGGGCGTGTGCCGCGCGGAGGTTGCCGATCATCTCCTTGGTCTCCAGGACCCGCCACGGCTTGTCACGCCGCTTGTCCGAGGCCGTGCGGACCGTCCAGAGGTGCTCGCCGCAGCACAGCGTCCAGGAGCCGTCCTGGGCGGTGACGCGGTAGATGTCCTTCTCGCCCTGCGGATAGACCCCGAGGACCGGGGTCGGCTCGCCGTTCGACCCGACGACGAGGTCGCCCACCTGGAGGTCTCCGATGGGGCGCCAGCCGTCCGGCGTCAGCACCTTCGTGAAACGAGGCTGGGCACGACCCCTCATGTAGGCCAGCGGTGCGACCTCGATCGTGCCCGCCGCCATCAGGCGCGGGATCGAGTCGGGGTCGATCATGTCGTGCAGCGCGTCGTAGAGCGGGCGCAGGTACGGGTCGATCTTGTCGAAGAGGCTGCCGGGCAGGAAGCCGAGGCGCTCGCCCGCCTCGACCGCGGGGCGGGTCAGGATGATCCGGCTGACCTGCTTGGACTGCAGGGCCTGGACCGCCTTGGCCATCGCCAGGTAGGTCTTGCCGGTACCGGCGGGGCCGATGCCGAAGACGATCGTGTTCTTGTCGATCGCGTCGACGTACCGCTTCTGGTTGAGGGTCTTGGGCCGGATGGTGCGGCCGCGGCTGGAGAGGATGTTCTGGGTGAGCACCTCGGCCGGGGTCTCCTCACCGCCCCGGCTCCCGTCGCCCGCGCCATTGGCGCGGAGCATCGCGATCGACCGTTCCACTGCGTCCTCCGTCATCGGCTGTCCGGTGCGGAGCACCAGCATCATCTCGTCGAAGAGGCGCTGGACGAGGGCGACTTCCGCCGCTTCCCCGACCGCGCTTACCTGGTTGCCCCGCACGTGGATGTCGGTGGCGGGGAACGCCCGCTCGATCACGCGCAAGAGGGCGTCTCCCGATCCGAGCACCGTCACCATCGGGTGCTTGGCCGGGACGGTGAAGTGGGCTCGTGCCTGCCCCGGCACTGCGGGGGTGCGGGCTGTCGGTGTCTGAGTCATGGGCCGGCTCTGAGGCCTGCACATACCTCCCGTCGAGGGGTCTCGCCGATCGACGACCCTCTGGATTACCAAGCGTACGACTCCGCACCCCGATGCCCGAAGGGATTTCCCGAGCTCCCGCGGCAGGTCACGAGCCGCCCCGCTACGCGGAGTGGCGGAAGCCGATCGTGGGCACGGCGCGGCGCCGCACGGCCCGGCGCGCCTCCTCCGCGGCCGCGGCGGCGTCCCCGGGCACGAGGTCCTCCAGGAACCCGTAGTGCCGCAGCTCCTCGGGGACCCCGCCGGGCCGGGCCCGCAGGGCGTGCCACCAGTGGGCAACCTCCGGCCAGCCGGGGGCGGACAGCGAGCCGCCGAACTCCTGCACCGACAGGGCCGCCGTCAGTCCGGCGAAGGCGAGCCGGTCCGCGAGCGGCCAGCCCGCGAGGGTGCCGGTGACGAAGCCCGCCACGTAGACGTCGCCCGCGCCCGTGGGGTCCAGGGCCTCCACCTCGATCGCCGGGACCTCGGCGCTCTCCCCGGTCCGGCCGTCCACCGCGTACGAGCCCTGCGCGCCCATCGTGACCACCGCGATCGGCACCCGCTCGGCCAGGGCCCGGGCCGCCGCGCGCGGGCAGTCCGCGCCCGTGTACCGCACCGCCTCCGCGGCGTTCGGCAGGAAGGCCTCGCAGTGGTCCAGGTCCAGCGCGGCCAGGTCCCAGCGCCCGCTCTCGTCCCAGCCGACGTCCGCGAAGACCCGGGCCCCGCGGCGCGCGGCCGCGGCGACCCACTCCTCGCGGCGCCCGGGGGCCAGTGAGGCGATCGCGGCCCTGGCCCGGGGCGGACAGTCCGGGATGGGGTCGGAAGCGGCTCCGGGGGGCGCCTCGTGGCCGTGGGAGACCATCGTGCGCTCGCCCTCGTAGGCCATCGAGACGGTGACGGGCGAATGCCAGCCGGGAATCCGGCGCGACATCGCCAAGTCGATGCCCTCGCCCTGCTCCAGCGCGTCCCAGCAGTACTCGCCGTAGTGGTCGTCGCCGAAGGCCGCGGCGAGCGAGGTGTGCAGCCCGAGCCGGGCCAGCGCGGTCGCCATGTTGGCGACCCCGCCGGGGCTGGAACCCATGCCGCGGGCCCAGGACTCGGTGCCGCGCACCGGGGCCGAGTCGAGGCCGGTGAAGATGATGTCGAGGAAGACCGTGCCGGTCAGGAAGACGTCGCAGTCCGGATCGCGGGGCGAGCGGATCGGACCGAGCGGGTCCACCTGCTCGCCGGCGGCTCTGTTCCCGTTCTGGCGGCTGTTGCGACTGGTCACGGCGTGTTCCCCGTTTCGTACGCGGCGTGGAGGGTCCGGAAAGCTGCCAGCCCTGCCCTGCCCGGACCGGCGCAAACCCCAGTGTGTCCCAGATCACCACCGGAGCGCCCTTCTCCTCAACTCCGGTCGCTTGATAGATATTGGCCCCCGCTTCTCACGCGGTGCCTCGAACCACCCCCGCACCACCTGGATCCACCGTGTCCGACCACGCCCCGGAGCACCCCGCCTCCTGGCCCCTCGTCGCCCTCTTCACCGCCGGCTACGTCGCCCCGTACCTGCTGCCCACGGTGGTCGGACGGCTCGACGCGCACCTCCCGCTCAGCTCGGCCCAGGCCGGGCTCGTCGGGTCGGTGCTGCTGCTCGGTTCCGCCGCCGCCGGCTTCGCCCTCGCCTCGCGCATCCCGCGCCACGGGCCGCGCCCGCTCGCCCGGTTGGGGCTGCTGCTCGCCGTCGCGGGCTACGCCGCGGCCGCCGCGACCTCCCTGCTGCCGCTGGTCGTGGTGGGGGCGGTGGTCGGCGGCTTCGGTTCCGGTACGGCCACCGCCGTCGCCGCCTCCGGGATCGCCGCCCAGCGGGATCCGCACCGCACGTCGGCCCTGGGGCTGCTGTCGGTGTCGGCGACCGCGGGGGCGCTGTACCTGACCCTGCCCCGGCTCGGCGGCGGCCACGGGCTGCCCTTCGCCGCGATCGCGCTGGTCGCGGCGCTGGCCTGGCCCGCCACCGGGCGCCTCGCCGGGCGGCCGTCCGGGGCGTCGTCCCCGGCCGGGCGGGACCTCGCCCGGGGCTCCGCCTCGCGGCTGCCGTACCCGCGGGCCGGGGCGGTGCTGGCCGGGGCCCTGATGCTGTGGTCGCTGGCGCAGAACGCGCTGTGGGGGGTCAGCGGTCGGATCGGGTCCCAGCAGGCGGGCCTGTCCGAGGTGACGCTGGGCATGGTCTTCGCGGCCGCGCTCGGCGCCGGGCTGCTCGGGGTCACCGCCGCCTCCGCGCTGGGCGCGCGGCTCGGCCGGGCGGTGCCGATCGGGGCGGGCACGGCGCTGATCGCGCTCTGCGTGGCCGCGTCCTCCGCCGCGCGGGGGCTGGGCTCCTTCGCCGCGGGCGAGATCCTGTGGAACGCGCTCTACCCGGTGGTCCTCTCGTACGCCATCGGTCTCGCCGCGGCGCTGGATCCGCGCGGCCGCTGGGCGGTGCTGGCGGGCTCCGCGTCCTCCCTCGGGGTGGCGTGCGGCCCGGTCACGGGCAGTCTGCTGGCCGAGCGGGCGGGCTTCCCGGCGATGGGCCTGGTGCTGGGCGGACTGCTGCTGGCGGTGGCCGTGCCGCTGACCGCCGTCGCGCTGCACGCGGGGGGCCGCCCGCTGGTGCCGGGTTCGGTACGGCGCCGGGGCGGGGCCCCGGCCGCGGTCCTGGCGGCGGGGGCGGGCGCGGCGCTGTCCGGGCGGCTGCCGCGGGTGGGCGCGGCGGAGTTGACGGTCGTCGACGTGACCGTGCGGCCGCTGCCGGGGCGCACGCCGCTGCGGGTGCTGCTGCGGTCCCCGGCGGCCCGCTACCCGCGCTTGGGCAGCGGGACCCGGGCGAGGTCGGCCGCGATGGTCAGCTCGCCCTCGAACCCGGCGGCGCGGGCCTCGCGTTCGAAGTCGGCCGGGTCCGTGTAGCGCTGCGAGAAGTGGGTCAGCACGAGGTGGCGCACCCCGGCCGCGCGGGCGACCCGGGCGGCCTGGGCGGCCGTCAGGTGTCCGTGGTCGGTGGCGAGGCGCTCGTCCGCGTCGAGGAACGTGGACTCGATGACCAGCATGTCGCAGCCCTCGGCGAGGGCGTCGACGCCGGGGCAGAGCCGGGTGTCCATGACGAACGCGAAGCGCTGGCCCGGCTTGTGCTCGCTGACGTCGTCGAGGGTGACGCCGTTCAGCTCGCCGTCGCGCCGCAGCCGACCGACGTCCGGGCCCTTGATGCCGTGCCGGGCGAGGAGTTCGGGCACCATGCGGCGCCCGTCGGGCTCGGTGATCCGGTACCCGAAGGACTCCACGGGGTGCGAGAGCAGCCGGGCCTCCAGCGTGTACGTCGCCCCGCTCGCCAGTACCCCGTCGGCGGCGACGGGGGCTTCGGTGAGCGCGACCGTCTCCCGGTAGGCGGTGGCGTAGCGCAGCCGGTCGAAGAACTTCTGGCCGGAGGCGGGGTAGTGCGCGGTGACGGGGTGCGGGACCTGGTCGAGGTTGATCCGCTGGATCACCCCGGCGAGGCCGAGGCTGTGGTCACCGTGGAAGTGGGTGACGCAGATCCGGTTGATGTCGTGCGCGGCGACTCCGGCCCGCAGCATCTGGCGCTGCGTGCCCTCGCCCGGGTCGAAGAGGATGCCCTCGCCGTCCCAGCGCAGGAGGTAGCCGTTGTGATTGCGGTGGCGGGTGGGCACCTGGCTGGCGGTGCCCAGCACCACGAACTCCCGTACGGACACGACTTATCCCGGAGGCCATTCGAGACCGCGACCGCCGAGCACGTGGGCATGCGCGTGGAAGACGGTCTGGCCGGCGCCCGCGCCGGTGTTGAAGACGAGCCGGTAGCCGGAGCCGACGACGCCCTCCTGCGCCGCGACCTCTCCTGCGGCGCGCAGCACGTCGCCCGCGACGGCGGGTTCGGCGGCGGCGAGGGAGGCGGCGTCCGGGTAGTGGACCTTGGGGATGACGAGGACGTGCGTCGGCGCCTTGGGGCTTATGTCCCGGAAGGCGAGGGTCGTGTCGGTCTCGTGGACCACGGTCGAGGGGATCTCCCCCTTGACGATCTTGCAGAACAGGCAGTCAGCCTGAGGTTCCCCGGCCATGTGCGGCGCCTCCGTAGCAGTGATCGACTCCCGCGCATCGTAACGAACCCCGCCCCGGCCCGACGCCGACCGCCGGAGTCCGGTGCGTGATCCAAAACGCTGGCCCGGCGGGGCCGGGGCCGCTAGCGTCGGCCTGCCGTCCACACACATCCGGGGGAACCGTGCTCGTCCGACCTGCCCGCTCACCGAGACTTTCCGCCGCCGCGGGGGCCGCCGCCGTCGCCCTGCTCGGCGCGTCGGGCTGCGCCGCGCCGACGGCGCAGGCGCCTCCGACGACCGCGTCGCCGTCCGCGGCCCCGTCGGCGGCGGCGTCACCGGCGGCGCCGCTGACCGCGGACCGGCTCCTGGACGCGGCGCTCGTGGACGCCGACGTCCCGCAGGTGAAGACCCCCGTGCGGGCGGAGGAAGCGAAGCGGGAGCCCGGCAAGTTCCCGCCCGTGGCGGATCCGGTCTGCCGGACCTACGTCGACGCCCGCAACGGCGAGAAGTCCTTCGCGCGGGTCCGTCAGGTCTACGACTGGAAGGACGCCCTCTACCCCGGCGGCGCCGTGCTCGCGTCGTACGAGGCCGGAGCGGCGGAGCGGACGTTCGCGGACCTGAAGAAGGCCCTGGCCGGCTGCCGGTCCTTCGAGGCGGAGACCTGGACGGGCAAGATCACGGTGTCGCTCGCGCCGGAGCCGGATCCCCGGTTCGGGGACGAGGCGGTGACCCTGCGGGAGCACTCGACGCCGCTCGCGGGCAGTGACGTCAGCACGCAGATCACCGTCGTGCGGGCCGGCAACACGATCGCCACCTTCACCACCATGGACGTGGACCGCAGCGCCACCTTCCCGCCCGACCTCATCGAGCGCCAGACCGCCCGCCTCAAGAACGCCCAACACCCGTAGCCGCCCGGCGGCCCGAGCCAAATCCAGCCCGCCCGGCGCTTGCGGCGCCGCCAGAGGCACGCACGCCACGGCGACCAGCACCCCGCCCGCCTCGGGCAGCGCCGCAAACGCCGGCGGGGCTGGAGCTGCCCGGCGGCACCAGCCCAAACCAGCCCGCCCGGCACTTGAGGGCCCGCCGGAGGCACGCGCGCCACGGCGGACCGCACCCCGGACTCGCGCGACAGCGACGGACGGCTACGACCAGCGGCCCGTGCGGGCCAGGAGGACGGCCACGGCGGCGGTACCGGCGGTGGAGGTCCGCAGGACGGACCGCCCCAGCCGGTACGGCTTCGCCCCCGCCTCCTGGAAGACGGCCAACTCCTCCGGCGAGACCCCGCCCTCGGGCCCGACGACGACCACGACCGCCCCCGCCACCGGAAGCTCCGCCGTGGCCAGCGCCAGCGACGCCGCGTCCCGGTCCTCGTGCAGGACCACCGCCAGGTCCGCCCCCGCCAGCAGCGCGGCGACCTGCTTCGTGGACATCGCCTCGGCGACCTCCGGGAACCGGACCCGGCGGGACTGCTTGCCGGCCTCCCGCGCGGTCGCCCGCCACTTGCCCAGCGCCTTCGCCCCCCGCTCCCCGCGCCACTGCGTGATGCACCGCGAGGCCTGCCACGGCACCACCGCGTCGACCCCGGTCTCGGTCATCGTCTCGACGGCCAGCTCGCCCCGGTCCCCCTTCGGCAGCGCCTGGACCACGGTGATCCGTACCGCCGGCTCCAGCTCCTCGTGGACCGAGTCGACCGCCACCACCAGCCGGTCCTTGCCCTCCGCCGCCTTGACCACGGCTTCGGCCCACCGCCCGCGGCCGTCCGCGAGGACCACCGCCTCGCCGGGGTTCAGCCGCTTCACGGACACCGCGTGGCGGCCTTCGGGACCGTCCAGGACGAACTCCGGCCCCGCGGGGACCTCTTCGACCACGAACACGGGGGCGGTCATGACACACTCCTCAGCTTCAACATCTGCAACACCCTCTGCGCTTCGGCCAGTTCGGCCGCCAGTACCTCCACCAGCTGCCCGGCGGCCAACGGCCTGGCCAACCGGTGCCCCTGCCCCGCCCACAGCGCCATGCCCTGCGGGTCCCCGGCCGCCGCCGCGGCCTTGCGCAGGCCGGAGGTGATGTGGTGGACCTGGGGGTAGGCGGCCGGCGCGTACGGCCCGTGCTCCCGCATGAACCGGTTGACCAGCCCGCGCGCCGGACGCCCCGAGAAGGCCCGGGTGAGTTCCGTGTGCGTGAACAGCGGGTCGGTCAGGGCCTTCTTGTGGGCCGGGTCGGCACCCGACTCGGGACAGGCCAGGAAGGCGGTGCCGAGCTGCGCGGCCTCCGCGCCCGCGGCCAGCACGGCGGCGATCTGCGAGCCCCGCATGATGCCGCCCGCGGCGACGATCGGGAGCGCGACGGCCTCCCGCACCTGCCCGACCAGCGCCAGCAGGCCGACGCCCGCCGTCCCGTCGAGGTGCGGGTCGTCGCGGTGGGTGCCCTGGTGGCCGCCCGCCTCGATGCCCTGGACGCAGACGCAGTCGGCGCCCGCGTCCTGCGCGGCCTTGGCCTCCTCGACGGAGGTCACGGTGACCACGGTGCGGGTCCCGGCCTGGCGCAGCGCCGAGAGCACCTCCGCCGGGGGGCAGCCGAAGGTGAAGGAGACCACCGGAACGGGGTCTTCGAGGAGGATGGCGAGTTTGGCGTCGTAGCCGTCGTCGCAGCTGCCGATCGTGTCCTCGGGCGCGAGCGAGACCTCGTACCAACTGGCCTCACCGGCGAGCTGCCCGCGGTAGGCCTCGACGGCGGCGGGATCGACCGAAGTGGCCTGCGGGACGAAGAGGTTGACGCCGAAGGGGCGGCGGGTCAGCCCGCGCAGCCGCTTGATCTCCTGGTACATGCCGTCGGCGGTCTTGTAGCCGCCGGCCAGGTAGCCCAGCCCGCCCGCCTCGCACACGGCGGCGGCCAGCGGCGGGCAGGAACCGCCGCCCGCCATCGGGGCCTGCACGATCGGGTACTGGTGAAGACCGTTCGGTGCGGAGGACATGCCGAGCATCGTGCCACGTCCCCCGCACCAGACCGAATCGCGCGATTCGCCTGGCATAGTCCGGTTCCCCGGTGCGCCGGACGCCCGTCAGGGGCGTCCGGCGGCGCAGCGGTCAACGCCCGTTGAAGGCGTCCTTGAGCCGGCTGAAGAGGCCCTGCTGACCGGGCTGGAACTGCCCGGTGGGCCGCTCCTCGCCGCGCAGCTTCGCCAGCTGGCGCAGCAACTCCTCCTGCTGCGCGTCCAGCTTGTTCGGGGTGATGACCTCGACGTGGACGATCAGGTCGCCCCGGCCGCCGCCGCGCAGGTGCGTGACGCCGCGGCCGTGCAGCGGGATGGACTGGCCCGACTGGGTGCCGGGGCGGATGTCCACCTCTTCCAGGCCGTCCAGGGTCTCCAGCGGGCACTTCGTGCCGAGGGAGGCCGCCGTCATCGGGATCGTGACCGTGCAGTGCAGGTCGTCCCCGCGGCGCTGGAAGGTCGAGTGCGGCAGCTCGTGGATCTCGACGTAGAGGTCACCGGCGGGGCCGCCGCCGGGGCCGACCTCGCCCTCGCCCGCGAGCTGGATGCGGGTGCCGTTCTCGACACCGGCCGGGATCTTCACCGTCAGGGTGCGGCGGGAGCGGACCCGGCCGTCGCCCGCGCACTCGGGGCACGGGGTCGGGACCACGGTGCCGAAGCCCTGGCACTGCGGGCAGGGCCGCGAGGTCATGACCTGGCCCAGGAAGGACCGGGTGACCTGCGAGACCTCGCCGCGGCCACGGCACATGTCACACGTCTGCGCCGAGGTGCCGGGTGCGGCGCCCTCACCGGAGCAGGTGGTGCAGACGACGGCCGTGTCGACCTGGATGTCCTTGGTCGTCCCGAAGGCCGCCTCGTCGAGTTCCAGGTCGAGGCGGATCATGGCGTCCTGGCCCCGGCGGGTCCGCGAGCGCGGTCCGCGCTGCGAGGCCTGCCCGAAGAAGGCGTCCATGATGTCCGAGAAGTTGCCGAAGCCGCCGGCTCCGAACCCGCCCGCTCCGCCGCCGCCCGAGGAGGACAGCGGGTCGCCGCCGAGGTCGTAGACCTGCTTCTTCTGCGGGTCCGAGAGCACCTCGTAAGCCGCGTTGATCTCCTTGAAGCGCTCCTGCGTCTTCGGGTCCGGATTCACATCCGGGTGGAGTTCACGCGCGAGGCGCCGGAAGGCCTTCTTGATCTCGTCCTGGGAAGCGTCGCGGCGCACGCCGAGTACGGCGTAGTAGTCCGTGGCCACTTACGACTCCGCCAGGATCTGTCCGACGTAACGTGCCACTGCGCGTACCGCTCCCATCGTTCCGGGGTAGTCCATGCGGGTCGGTCCGACCACGCCGAGTTTGGCGACTGCTTCGCCGCCCGAACCGTAACCGACCGAGACGACCGACGTGGAGTTCAGTCCCTCGTAGGCGTTCTCGTGCCCGATCCGTACGGCCATTCCCGACTCACTCGCCTCGCCCAGCAGCTTGAGGAGCACGACCTGCTCCTCCAGCGCTTCGAGCACCGGCCTGATCGTCAGGGGAAAATCGTGTCCGAAGCGGGTGAGATTGGCGGTGCCGCCGATCATCAGCCGTTCTTCGGCTTCCTCCACGAGGGTTTCGAGGAGGGTGGCGAGGACGGTGGAGACCGTCGCCCGGTCCTCGGCCTCGAAGGACTCGGGGAGGTCCTGCACCAGCGGCGGCACGTCGGTGAACCGGCGGCCGACGACCCGGCTGTTGAGCCGCGCCCGCAGATCGGCCAGGGAGGCCTCCCCGAAGGGCGTCTGGCAGTCGATGAGCCGCTGTTCGACCCGGCCCGTGTCCGTGATCAGTACGAGCATCAGCCGGGCCGGGGCCAGGAGGAGCAGCTCGACGTGGCGGACGGTGGAGCGGGTCAGGCTCGGGTACTGGACGACGGCGACCTGCCGGGTGAGCTGCGCGAGCAGCCGCACCGTGCGGCCGACGACGTCGTCGAGGTCCACGGCTCCGTCGAGGAAGTTCTGGATGGCCCTGCGCTCGGGCGTCGACAGCGGTTTGACGCCCGCCAGCCGGTCGACGAAGAGGCGGTAGCCCTTGTCCGTGGGGATGCGCCCCGCGCTGGTGTGGGGTTGGGCGATGTAGCCCTCTTCCTCCAGCACGGCCATGTCGTTGCGCACGGTGGCGGGCGAGACGCCGAGCCGGTGCCGCTCGGTGAGCGCCTTGGAGCCGACCGGCTCCTCCGTCCCGACGTAGTCCTGGACGATGGCGCGGAGCACTTCGAGTCTGCGTTCGCTGAGCATCGCGCACACCTCCGTCTGTGATGCCTTTTCGTGTGGAGCCTGTCCACCGGCCGTCATGGCGGGTGCCGCTGGCACTCGCGGTCGGTGAGTGCCAGAGATCCCCCGGTCAGTGTACGGCGGGTACGTACGGCGTTAGCAAGGGCGGCCCGTCAAGGTACCGCGCGGGGAGCGACCGCTCGACTAGCGTCGCCGCATGGACGTGAGTTGGGAAGACGCGGGTTGGGAACGGCTGACCGGGCGGTCCGGCCGACTGCGGCTGCCGGTGTGGGACTGCACCGCGGGGCTGGTGGTGGGCGACGAAGCGGTCCTGCTGATCGACCCCGGATCCTCCCTTCCGGAGGGGGCGGGGCTGCGGGCGGCGGCGGAGCGGATGACG
Organism: Streptomyces sp. NPDC059917; assembly: GCF_042730635.1. Taxonomy (NCBI): domain Bacteria; kingdom Bacillati; phylum Actinomycetota; class Actinomycetes; order Kitasatosporales; family Streptomycetaceae; genus Streptomyces; species Streptomyces sp. NPDC059917. Next base: position 35,720 of record NZ_JBHWLC010000062.1, on the reverse strand, counting down.
GGCCGCCGGGTGACGCATATCGCATTCACGCACGGCCATTTCGATCACGTTCTGGGCGCGGCGGCCTTCCCGGAGGCCGAGGTGTACGGCGCGGTGGGCCTCGACGCGCTGCTGACCACCGGGCGCGAGGGGCTGCGCGAGGACGCCGTGCGGCACGGGCTGGCGCGGGCGGAGGCGGTCCGGGCGACCGAGTCGCCGGTCGTCCCGGGGCACCTGGTGTCGGGCGAGTGGACCCTGGAGCTGGGCGGGGTGCAGGTGCTGCTGGCCAACGTGGGGCCCGGGCACACCGGGCACGACCTCGCGGTGTTCGTGCCGGGCGACCGGGAGGTGGTCTTCTGCGGGGACCTGGTCGAGGAGTCCGGGGAGCCGCAGGCGGGCCCGGACGCGGTGCCCGCGCGGTGGCCCGCCGCCGTGGACCGGCTGCTGTCGCTGGGCGGCGACGACGCGCTGTACGTGCCCGGTCACGGAGCGGTGGTCGACGCGGCCTTCGTGCGTGCGCAACGCGACACACTGGCCCTGCGGTACGGCGTGTCGCGTGCGTGAGGCCGTGGGGCCTCCTAGCGTCGGCCGGATGCGTGAGTACTCGCCCGACCTGACCCCCGCGTGGAAGCGCCCCCGCCCCGTCCCCGAGGTCCCCGCGGACCTCGACGTGGTGGTCGAGGAGGCCGGTACGGGCTTCTGCGGGGCCGTCGTCGGCTGCGAGGCGGGCACGGTGACCCTGGAGGACCGCTTCGGCAAGCGGCGGGTCTTCCCGATGGAGCCGCGCGGCTTCCTGCTGGACGGGGCCGTGGTGACCCTCGTGCGCCCCTCCAGGGCCCCGGCGGCCCCCGCGCGCACGGCATCCGGCTCGATCGCCGTCCCGGGCGCACGGGCGCGGGTGGCGCGGGCGGGCCGGATCTACGTGGAGGGCCGCCACGACGCCGAACTGGTCGAGCGGGTCTGGGGCGACGACCTGCGCATCGAGGGCGTGGTGGTGGAGTACCTGGAGGGCATCGACGACCTCGCGGCGATCGTGGCGGACTTCGCCCCGGGGCCGGACGCGCGCCTGGGCGTGCTGGTCGACCACCTGGTCGCCGGCTCGAAGGAGTCCCGCATCGCCGCCGCGGTGACCTCGCCGGACGTCCTGGTCGCCGGGCACCCGTACATCGACGTCTGGCAGGCGGTGAAGCCGTCCGCCCTCGGCATCCCGGCCTGGCCGGTGGTCCCCCGGGGCCAGGACTGGAAGACGGGCGTCTGCCGCGCGCTGGGCTGGCCGGAGAACACGGGCGCCGCCTGGCAGCACATCCTGTCCCGCGTCCGCTCCTACCAGGACCTGGAGCCGGAACTCCTGGGCCGCGTAGAAGAACTGATCGACTTCGTCACGGCCCCCTGACCCCTCCCCACCGGGCCCTCGAACGCCGGGCGGGCTGAATCAGCCCCGAGCCGTACCAATCCAGCCCCGCCGGCGTTTGAGGCGCCCCCGGAGGGCCGACCGAGCCGCACACGACACCCGGGCCCGGGCCGCGCCCACCCCGGCCCCGCCGGCGTTTGAGGCGCCCCCGGAGGGTCCTGGCGGGAGCCCCGGGGCCGGGGTCAGTCGACCAGGTCGCGGACCACCGCGTCGGCCAGCAACCGCCCCCGCAGGGTCAGCACGGCCCGCCCGACCCCGTAGGGCCCGGCCTCCAACAGCCCGTCGGACAGCGCCCGCCCGGCCGCCGCCAGCCCGGCCGGAGCCAGCAGGGACAACGGGCACCCCTCCCGCAGCCGCAGCTCCAGCAGGATCCGCTCGACCCGCCGGTCCTCCGCGGACAGCAGCTCGCGCCCGGCCCCGGGCGACCGCCCCGCGGCCAGCGCCCCCGCATAGGCACCGGGGTGCTTCACGTTCCACCACCGCACCCCGCCGACGTGCGAGTGCGCACCCGGCCCCGCGCCCCACCAGTCCGCCCCGCGCCAGTACAGCTCGTTGTGCAGGCAGCGCCCGGCCTCGGTCGTGGCCCAGTTGGAGACCTCGTACCAGTGGTAGCCGGCCTCCGCCATGACGGAGTCCGCGATCAGGTAGCGGTCGGCGTGCACGTCGTCGTCGGTCATCGGGACCTCGCCCCGGCGGATCCGCCGCGCCAGTTGCGTGCCCTCCTCGACGATCAGCGCGTAGGCGCTGATGTGGTCCGGCCCGGCGCCCAGCGCGGCGTCCAGCGTGGCCCGCCAGTCGTCGTCCGACTCCCCCGGGGTGCCGTAGATCAGGTCGAGGTTGACGTGCTCGAAGCCCGCCGCCCGGGCCTCCGCGACGCACGCCTCGGGGCGGCCGGGGGTGTGGGTGCGGTCCAGGACCTTCAGGACGTGCTGCTTGGCGCTCTGCATGCCGAAGGAGACGCGGTTGAAGCCGCCGGCCCGCAGCTCGGCGAGGTACGCCGGGTCGACCGATTCCGGGTTCGCCTCGGTGGTGATCTCGGCGTCCTCGGCCAGGCCGAACTCGTCCCGGATGGCCGCGAGCATCCGGACCAGGTCCGCGGCGGGCAGGAGCGTGGGCGTACCGCCGCCGACGAAGACCGTGCGGACGGACCGCGGGTCGTCGCCGAGCACCTTGCGGGCGAGGCGGACCTCGTCGACGAGGGTGTCGGCGTAGTTCTCGCGGGAGGCCAGGACGCCGCCGGTGCCGCGCAGCTCGGTGGCGGTGTAGGTGTTGAAGTCGCAGTAGCCGCAGCGCGTGGCGCAGTACGGGACGTGCAGGTAGAACCCGAGCGGCCGGTCCGCCGCACCCGCCAGGGCGTGCGACGGCAGCGAGCCGTCTTCGGGCATGGGTTCCCCGTCGGGGAGGGCGGAAGGCATGCCCCCATTGTCCCGCACGCCGACCCCTGACGGGCGCGGCGTGCGGGCGCCCCGTCCCGGGGGCCGGCGGCGGCGGGTTCCGGCCGGTGTCAGGCCTCGTTCGAGCCCGCGTACATCTCGTCGATGAGCGCCTTGAACTCGCGCTCGACGACCGGCCGCTTCAGCTTGAGGCTGGGCGTGAGGTCGCCGTGCTCGACGTCGAGGTCGCGCGGGAGCAGCCGGAAGGTCTTGACCGTCTGCCAGCGCTGGAGGCCCTCGTTCAGGGTCTGTACGTACGTCTCGACCAGGCGCTTGGTCTCGGCCGCGGCCACGACCTCGCCGTACGTCTTGCCCTCCAGCCCGTTCTCGGCGGCCCAGCCGAGGATGGCGGGGCCGTCGAGGGCGATGAGCGCGGAGCAGAAGTTCCGGTCGGCGCCGTGGACGACGATGTTGGAGACGTAGGGGCAGATCGCCTTGAAGCGGCCCTCGACCTCGGCGGGGGCGACGTACTTCCCGCCCGAGGTCTTGATCAGGTCCTTCTTGCGGTCGGTGATGCGCAGGTAGCCGTCGGGGGACAGCTCGCCGATGTCGCCGGTGTGCAGCCAGCCGTCCGCTTCGAGCACCTCGGCGGTCTTGTCGGGCTGGTTGTGGTAGCCCTCCATGATCCCGGGGCCGCGGAGCAGGATCTCGCCGTCGTCGGCGATGCGGACCTCGGTGCCGGGGAGCGGCTTGCCGACGGTGCCGGTGCGGTAGGCCTCGCCGGGGTTGACGAAGCTGGCCGCGCTGGACTCCGTCAGGCCGTAGCCCTCCAGGATGTTGATGCCGGCGCCGGAGAAGAAGTAGGCGATCTCGGGGGCGAGGGCGGCGGAGCCGGAGACGGCGGCGCGCAGGTGGCCGCCGAAGGCGTCACGGAGCTTGGAGTAGACGAGCGCGTCCGCCACGCGGTGCTTGGCGGTGAGGGCGAGGGGGGCCTTGGCCTGACCGGTGCGGCGGAAGTTGTCCTGGGTGACCTTGGCGTACTCGCGGGCGACGCCGGCCGACCACTTGAAGATCTTGTACTTGGCGCCGCCGGCGGCCCGGGCCTTGGCCGCGACCCCGTTGTAGACCTTCTCGAAGATGCGCGGGACGGCCGCCATGTAGGTCGGCTGGACGATCGGCAGGTTCTCGATGATCTTGTCGATCCGGCCGTCGACGGCCGTGACGTGCCCGACTTCGATCTGGCCGGAGGTGAGCACCTTGCCGAAGACGTGCGCCAGCGGCAGCCAGAGGTACTGGACGTCGTCCGCGGAGATCATGCCGGTGGCCACGGTGGCCTTGGCCATGTACGACCAGTTGTCGTGCGGCAGCCGCACGCCCTTGGGGCGGCCCGTGGTGCCCGAGGTGTAGATGAGGGTGGCGAGCTGGTCGGCGGTGATCGCCGCGATCCGCTCGCGCACGGCCTCGGGGTGCTTGGCGAGGTGCTCGGCGCCGCGCGCTTCGAGGTCGGCGAGGGAGAGCACCCAGCCCTCCGGGTCCCCGTCGGCCGCGACCGCGTCGGCCGCCTCCAGCACGATGACGTGGGCCAGCGCGGGCAGGTCGGCGCGGTGCGCGCGGGCCTTCGCGAGCTGGGCGGCGTCCTCGGCGATCAGCACCCGGCTGTCGGAGTCGGCGAGGATGAACGCCGACTCCTCGCCGTTGGTGCTCGGGTAGATGGTGGTGGTCGCGGCTCCCGCGCACATCACGCCGAGGTCGGCGAGGATCCACTCGACGCGGGTGCTGGAGGCGAGGGCTACGCGCTCCTCGGACCGCACGCCGAGGGTGACCAGGCCGGCGGCGATGGCGAAGACCCGTTCGGCCGCCTGCCCCCAGCTGAGCGACTTCCACTCGTCCGGCCCCTGGCCCGGAGCGGCGATGACCGGATAGCGGTAGGCCTCGCCGTTCGGAGTCGCGGCGACGCGCTCAAGGAAGAGGGCCGCCACGGTGGGCGGGCGGTTCTCGATCATGGTCTGTGTGTCGCTCACGACATCCTCCGTACCGGTCCACGCGGCAGGGCGTGAAGACGTGGGGACTGGCGGGTTTCTTGTGACTGGCGAGTAACCAACGAGCAGTGATCAGAGTAGAGGGCCGCCCCACCGGTGCGTAAGGGCCGACGTGCGGCCGGTTCATAACGAAAGGGCCCCCGCGCGTGTGCGCGGGGGCCCCTTCCGTCGACGTGGGCGAGGCCGCTCCCGCTCCTCGCCCCGCCGCTCCGTACTACTTCTCCACTACTTCTTCTTGCCGCCGGAGTCGTCGCTGGACAGCACCGCGATGAAGGCCTCCTGGGGGACCTCCACGGAGCCGACCATCTTCATCCGCTTCTTGCCTTCCTTCTGCTTCTCCAGCAGCTTCCGCTTACGGGAGATGTCACCGCCGTAGCACTTGGCGAGGACGTCCTTGCGGATGGCGCGGATGGTCTCGCGGGCGATGACCCGGGAGCCGATGGCGGCCTGGATCGGGATCTCGAAGGCCTGCCGCGGGATGAGCTCGCGCAGCTTGGCGACCAGGCGCACGCCGTAGGCGTAGGCCGCGTCCTTGTGCGTGACGGCGGAGAAGGCGTCGACCTTGTCGCCGTGCAGCAGGATGTCGACCTTGACCAGGCCGGAGGCCTGCTCGCCGGTGGGCTCGTAGTCGAGGGAGGCGTAGCCGCGCGTCTTGGACTTCAGCTGGTCGAAGAAGTCGAAGACGATCTCGGCGAGGGGGAGCGTGTAGCGGATCTCGACGCGGTCCTCGGAGAGGTAGTCCATCCCGAGGAGGGTGCCGCGGCGCTGCTGGCAGAGCTCCATGATCGCGCCGATGAACTCGGAGGGCGCGAGCAGGGTGGCCCGCACGACCGGCTCGAACACGTCCGAGATCTTGCCCTCGGGGAACTCGCTCGGGTTGGTGACCGTGACTTCCTTGCCGTCCTCCATGACGACGCGGTAGACCACGTTCGGCGCGGTGGCGATCAGGTCGAGGCCGAACTCGCGCTCCAGGCGCTCGCGGACCACGTCCAGGTGCAGCAGGCCGAGGAAGCCGACGCGGAAGCCGAAGCCCAGCGCGGCCGAGGTCTCCGGCTCGTAGACGAGCGCGGCGTCGTTGAGCTGGAGCTTGTCCAGGGCCTCGCGCAGGTCCGGGTACTCCGAACCGTCGAGCGGGTACAGGCCCGAGAAGACCATCGGCTTCGGGTCCTTGTAGCCGCCGAGGGGCTCGGTCGCGCCGTTGTGCAGGCTGGTGATGGTGTCACCGACCTTGGACTGACGGACGTCCTTCACGCCGGTGATGATGTAGCCCACCTCGCCGACGCCGATGCCGTCGGACGGGGTCATCTCCGGGGACGAGACGCCGATCTCCAGCAGCTCGTGCGTGGCGCCCGTGGACATCATCCGGATGCGCTCGCGCTTGTTGAGCTGGCCGTCGACCACACGGACGTACGTCACGACACCGCGGTACGAGTCGTAGACCGAGTCGAAGATCATCGCGCGGGCGGGGGCTTCCTTGACGCCCACCGGCGCCGGAACGGTCGCGACGATCTTGTCGAGCAGGGCGTCCACGCCGACACCGGTCTTCGCGGAGACGCGCAGCACGTCCTCGGGCTGGCAGCCGACCAGGTTCGCGAGCTCCTCGGCGAACTTCTCCGGCTGGGCGGCCGGCAGGTCGATCTTGTTCAGCACCGGGACGATCGCGAGGTCCTTCTCCATCGCCAGGTACAGGTTGGCGAGGGTCTGCGCCTCGATGCCCTGGGCGGCGTCCACGAGGAGGACCGTGCCCTCGCACGCGGCGAGGGAGCGGGAGACCTCGTAGGTGAAGTCGACGTGACCGGGGGTGTCGATCATGTTCAGCACGTGCGTGCTGCCCTGGTCGGGACCCTCGGTGGGGGCCCAGGGCAGACGGACCGCCTGCGACTTGATCGTGATGCCGCGCTCACGCTCGATGTCCATGCGGTCGAGGTACTGGGCGCGCATCTGCCGAGAGTCGACGACGCCGGTGAGCTGGAGCATCCGGTCGGCGAGGGTCGACTTGCCATGGTCGATGTGCGCGATGATGCAGAAGTTGCGGATCAGCGCCGGGTCGGTACGGCTCGGCTCGGGCACGTGGCTAGGGATCGCGGGCACGCAGTGTCCTGATTCTCGGGTCGCAGTCGGAAGCGTTGTCAGCGCGGAAGTCTGATCTCGTCGCCCTCATCGGCGCGATGTCGGATCTATACGCAGACTCCCATGGTCCCATGGCCGACGCAGTGCGGCCGGTTTGGGCCGGTCGGAGCACGGCTGGTAGCCTGGGCAGCTGTGTGTCGCATGCCCTCTCAGCAGACGGCACACAATCCGAAGATCAAACTCTGAACCTGAAAAGGCTCTTTCGTGGCGAACATCAAGTCCCAGATCAAGCGGAACAAGACCAACGAGAAGGCGCGCCTGCGCAACAAGGCCGTCAAGTCGTCGCTCAAGACCGCGATCCGCAAGGCCCGCGAGGCCGTCGCCGCCGGTGACGTCGAGAAGGCCACCGTGGCTTCTCGCGCCGCTTCGCGTGCGCTCGACAAGGCTGTCTCGAAGGGCGTCATCCACAAGAACGCCGCCGCCAACAAGAAGTCGGCGCTGGCCACCAAGGTTGCCGCCCTGCAGGGCTGAGCTTTCTGATGTGAACGCCGGAAAGGATCCAGCGGGCCCTCTCTCCCGCTCCTGACCGGCACCCCGCGCCGCACACGGCCTGCGTTCGCCACGCGGGTGCGGCGCACAAAAGCACCAACCGAAGGCCCCGGCGGCCCCCCTTCCCCAGGGGAGCCACCGGGGCCTTCGCGCGTCCCGGGGCGGACGGGGGCGGGCGGACGGCGGGGGCGGACGGCGGCGGGGGCACGCGCCTGCGCCGCGGGTCCGGGGCGTCCCGACGGGCCGCTCCACGGCGAGGGTGGGCTCGCGGTGGGCGGTGTGCCGGGTGGGACGGGCTGGAACGGCTGGGGGCGGTGGGCGCTGGGTGCCGGGGTCAGTGGTTGGGCTGGCGGGGGCGAGCGGCGCGGGCCACCGCGACGACCGCCTTCTCCAGCGCGTACGCCGCGTCGTCACCGCCGCCCTTGACGCCCGCGTCGGCGTGCGCGACGGCCCGCAGGGCCTCCGAGACGCCGTCCGCCGACCAGCCGCGCATCTGCTGCCGGACCCGGTCGATCTTCCAGGGCGGCATGCCGAGGTCGCGCGCGAGGTCACCGGGGCGGGCCCCGCGCGGGGCCGAGGCCAGCTTGCCGATCGCCCGGACCGCCTGGGCCAGTGCGCTGGTGATCAGGACCGGCGCCACCCCGGTGGACAGGGACCAGCGCAGGGCCTCCAGGGCCTCGGCCGCGCGGCCCTCGACCGCGCGGTCCGCGACGGTGAAGCTGGAGGCTTCCGCCCGGCCCGTGTAGTAGCGGCCGACCACGGCCTCGTCGATGACTCCGTCGACGTCCGCGCACAGCTGGGCCGCAGCGCTCGCCAGCTCCCGCAGATCGCTGCCGATGGCGTCGACCAGGGTCTGGCACGCCTCCGGGGTCGCCGACCGGCCCAGGGTCCGGAACTCCCCCCGTACGAACGAGAGCCGGTCCGCCGCCTTCGTCATCTTCGGGCAGGCGACCTCCCGGGCACCCGCCTTGCGGGCCGCGTCCAACAGGCCCTTGCCCTTGACGCCTCCCGCGTGGAGGAGGACGAGGACGATCTCCTCGTAGGGCGCGCCGAGGTACGCCTTGACTTCCTTGACCGTGTCCGCGGACAGGTCCTGCGCATTGCGCACGATCAGGACCTTGCGCTCGGAGAAGAGCGAAGGGCTCGTCAGCTCGGCCAGCGTGCCGGGCTGGAGCTGCTCGGACGCGAGGTCGCGCACGTCGGTGTCGGCGTCGGCGGCCCGGGCGGCCGCCACCACCTCCCGCACCACGCGGTCGAGGAGCAGGTCCTCCTGGCCCACCGCGAGGGTGAGCGGGGCGAGCGGATCGTCGGTTGAGTTCTTCCTGGTGGCCATCGCCTCCAGCATCCCACGCCGCACTGACAGCGCCCCGCCCCGCATGCCGGAGAATGTTCCGGTGAACCTGCGACATGTACTGGTCCTGCCCGACCGCGACGCCGCCGACGAGGTGGCCCGGGAGCTGGTCGACCGCTTCGGCCTGCCCGAGGAACCACAGCTCGTCCGTGAGGCACTGGCCGGCGAGGACGACGCCGAGGACGCCCAGTGGCTGGTGGTCGTCGAGGACCCCAAGGAACTCCTCGACACCACGGCCCTGGACGACCTGGCCGCCGACCACGACGGCTGGCTCGAAGCCCCGTAACCCCGCGCCGCGCGCCCCCCGGCCCGCGGCTTGGCGACCGTCCGGACGCGTCGCCGGTGCCGTGACCAGGCCCAGGCCCGGGCCTAGGCCTTGTGGACGATCTGGACGTCGAGCTTGACCTCGACGCTCATGCCGATCGCCGCGATGCCGTGCGCCAGCATCGACTGCCAGTTCAGGGTGAAGTCCTCGCGGTGCAGCTCGACCGTGGCCCGACAGGCGGCCCGGGTCTCCCCCTCCAGGCCGGTGCCCACGCCCAGGTACTGGGCGTCCAGGGTGACGGAGCGGCTGACGCCGTGCAGGGTGAGGGCTCCGGCCACGGCCCAGCGGGTGCCGCTGCGGTGGATGAAGCGCTCGCTGTAGAACTCCACCGTCGGATGGCGCTGCGCGTCCAGGAAGTCCGCCGAGCGCAGGTGGTCGTCGCGCAGCCGGACCCCGGTGTCGATGCTCGCCGTGTCCATGATCACGTGCATGGAGGAGTCCTCCATGCGGTCGGCTATCCGCACCGCACCGGCGAAGGTGTTGAACCGGCCGTGGATGCGGGCCAGGCCGATGTGGCGGGCCGTGAAGCCGATGGAGGAGTGCGCGGGGTCCAACTCCCAGTGCCCGGGCCGCGGCAGCAACGGCGGCTCGACGGAGTCGAGCACGATCTCCCCCGGGCCCTGCTGCGGAGCGCCCTCCTCGACGATGGTCGCCCCGTGGTACGGCGCGTACCCCTCGGCCGTGACGGCCAGCCGGTACTCCCCCTCCGGGACCGCCGCGATGAACCCGCCGTAGGGGTCGGTCTCCCCGCTGACGATCCGTCGGCCGATCGGATCGGTGACCTCGAACCGGGCCTGACGGACCGGCTGGTGAACGGTGTCGAGGACCCGGCAGCTGAGCAGACCCGCCATCGGCGGCAGCGTCAGCGTCGCGGATCCGGGTGGGCCGGAACCCGCGCCCGTCTCCATACCCCGTCGGCGACTGAACATGGTCGATGCACCCCCGTGCGCTGTGTGGACTTGAGTGGTCTTGAATCGTTCTGGCGAAAACGCATTCGATCATGCTGCTGGGTTGGGGGCAAACAGAACGGTCACACCCGGTATGCCCGCGCCGCCCGCGCCGTCGACCGGCTGGAAATGCCCGTAGCCCCGGACCCGCACCGGCGATCGCCACCGAACCGTCGGTATCGGTGCGCAGTACGACCGCCCCCGCCGCCCGCAGGCGCGCGAGCGTCTCCGCCGCGGGGTGACCGTAGCGGTTCCGGGCCCCGACCGGAACGATCGCGATGCGCGCGCCGATCCTCGCCTGTAGCCCGGGGTCCTGGTGCGCGGAGCCGTGGTGGGCGACCTTGAGCACGTCCACGGGCCCCAGCAGCGGACGCTCCCTCCCCAGTTGCCGCTGGGCGGCCGGTTCGAGGTCTCCGAGCAGGAGCAGCCGCAGCCCGGCGCTGTCGACCAGGAGGGTCACGCTGGCGTCGTTGGGGCCGTCGGGCGGCGGCCCCGCCCCCGGCACGGCGGGCGGCGGCCAGAGCACATCCCAGGACAAGGGACCGATCCGGCGCCGCTCCCCCGCCCGGGCCGCCTCCACCGCGATGCCCGCGGCGGCCGCGGTCCGCCGGACGAACGCGGCCTGGCCCGGCGGTTCGGCCAGCGTGGTGGTCTGGATCACTCCGACCGTCCGCCCGCGCAGCACTCCGGCCAGCCCGCCCACGTGGTCCGCGTGGAAGTGCGTCAGGAGCAACAGCGGCACGCGCCGCACCCCCAGGGCCCGCAGGCACGCGTCCACCGGGCCGGGCTCCGGGCCGGTGTCCACGACCACGGCCGTCCCGGGTCCGGCGGACAGCACGCCCGCGTCCCCCTGGCCCACCGCGCACTGCACGTAGCGCCACCCGGGCGGGGGCCAGCCGGTCAGGGTCCGGGTCAGCTGCGGGGGCCTCAGCAGGGCGAGGAGCAGGAGCAGGGCCGTCGCCGCACAGGCCCAGCGGTGGCGGCCCAGCCGCGCCGCCAGCCCCACGACGCCCAGGGTGAGCACCGCCAGCAGCACGCCCCCACCGATCCCGCCGGGCCAGGACAACTCCGCCCCCGGCAGCCCCGCACCCGTCCTGGCCACGGCGGCGATCCACCCGGCGGGCACCCCGGCGCACCAGGCGATCACCCGCGCGCCGTCGAGCCACACCGGCGCGGCGGCGAGCGCGGCGAAGCCCAGCACCGTGGCGGGCCCGGCCGCGAGCTCGGCGAGCAGGTTGCACGGCACCGCCACCAGGCTCACCCGGGCCGCGAGCACCGCCACCACCGGCGAGCACACCGCCTGCGCGGCCGCGGCGGCGCCCAGCGCCTCGGCCAGCCGGAACGGCACCCCCCGGCGCCGCAGGGCCTCGCTCCAACGGGGAGCCAAGGTCAGCAGGGCCCCGGTGGCCAGGACCGAGAGCAGGAAGCCGTAGCTCCGCGCGAGCCACGGGTCGTGGAGCACGAGCAGCACGACGGCCGCGGCCAGGGCGGGGATCAGGGACCGGCGCCGCCCGGTGGCGAGGGCCAGCAGGGTGACCGACCCGCAGGCCGCGGCCCGCAACACGCTCGGCTCCGGCCGGCAGACCACCACGAAGGCCAGGGTCAGGGCCGCCCCGCCGAGGGCCGCCCCCCGCAGCGAGAGCCCGAGCCGGGGCGCCAGACCGCGCCGCTCGGCGGACTGCGCGCTGCCCACCGGGCCGATCAGCAGGAACAGGACCACGGTGAGGTTGGACCCGGACACCGCGAGCAGGTGCAGCAGGTCGGTGGCGCGGAAGGCGTCGTGCAGATCGGCCGGCACCCGGGCGGTGTCCCCGACCACCAGCCCCGGCAGCAGGGCCCGGGCGTCGGGCGCGAGGCCGTCGGTGGCCGTGCGCAGCCCCGCCCGCAGCCGCCCCGCGACGCGCTGTGCGAGGTCCGGCCCGGCGGTGACCGCGGGCGGGGCGTTCCCCACCGGCCGCAGCAGGGCCACCGCCCGCTCCCCGACCCGGGCCGGAGCCAACCGGGCCGTGGTCCGCACCCGGGTCGAGGGCAGCAGCCGGGCCCACTCGGGGTGCGCCGCCATCACCAGCACGGGTGTGCTCACCCGCGCCCGCCTCCCGTCCGGTCCCGTCACCCGGGTCACGTCGGCGTCCATGAGCAGCACCGGCGGCCCGGCGCCGCTCCCGGCCCGCCGCGGGTCCGATCCGATCGTCAGCTCCGCGGTGACCACGGCCCGCTGCCGGGCGAGCCCGGCCACCGGGCCGGAGCGGGCCCCGGCCCGCTCCAGAGCGGCCACCGCGGCTCCGGCCGCGGCGCAGAGCAGGACGGCCGCCACCGTGGTCCCGAGCGCCCACCGGCGCCCGCCTCCGCGGCGCGCCAGCCGCACGAGCACGCCCGCGCCCACCACCGCGAGCCCCGCTCCGACGGCCGTCCGCGCGGGCGACGCGTCGAGGGCGAGCGCGGCCGCCGCCCAGGCGGCGAGGGCGGGCACCGCGAGCCTGAGGTCCACCGGGGCCGGGGGGCCGGTCGGCCGGTTCACGGCCGGACCAGGACGCGCAGGTCGGCGAAGCGCCGATCGCCGATGCCGTTGACCTGGCGCAGTTCCTCCACGGAGCGGAAGCCGCCGCGCGCGGTGCGGTAGTCGACGATGTGCCGGGCCAGCACGGGACCGACGCCGGGCAGTCCGTCCAGCTGCTCGACCGTGGCGGTGGCGAGGCTCACCGGGCCGGGACCCGGACCGGGCCCGCCCGGACCGGGCTGCGCCGCGACGCCGACGAGCACCTGCTCGCCGTCCACCAGGATCCGGGCCCGGTTCAATCCGGAGGTGTCCGTGCCCGGCTGCACGCCCCCGGCGGCGGCCAGCGCGTCCTCGACCCGCGACCCGGCGGGCAGCCGCCGGATCCCCGGCTCCCTGACCTTGCCGCTGACGTCGACGACGATCCGGGCACCGGCGGAGGGCGCCGCCGCGGACGTGGACGGCGCCACCGCGAACGGGACCGCCGGAGCCCGGGCCGGGCCGGTGGAGGCGGCGAAGGGGACGGAGGCGGCCCCGGCCGGGGCCGTCTGCGGAGCCGACACGGCGGGCGCGGTCACCGGCTGCGGCCGCGCCGACCAGTACTGCTGCCCGGCGAACCCCACCGCGACGACCAGCACCACCGCGACGGCGCCCAGCGTCTTCGGTTCCCACCCGCAGCGCGTCTGCACCCACACCGGCAACCGCTCGCGCACCGCGAGCGCCCACCCGCCTGCGACGGGGGCGGGAACCTCCCCGGACAGGGCCGACGCGTCCGGCGGGCCGTCCCTCGGGACACCCGGCGGGACGTCCGGCGGGGCCTCGCGGGCCGCGCCGACGTCCAGCAGGGCCTCCGCACGGCGCCGCAGGGCGGGCGACGGCGGGACGGGTGCGCGGCGACCGACACGGCCGCGGGAGCGGCCGTCGGAGGCGTAGGAGCGGCCCGGGCCACTGGTGGCTCCGGAGGACGGTGACGTACGCGTGCGAAGAGTCATGCCGACGACGGTAGGGACGAATCCGGCATCCCGTTCGGAGGCCCCAATTCCGGTGGACAGGGCCTCCGTTGTGGATAACTCCACCACCCCTGCGGGGGACGTCAGCGCGGCGAGACGACCGCCGCCAGCAGCCCCGGCCCGGTGTGCGCCCCGATCACCGCGCCGACCTCGCTGACGTGCAGTTCCACCAGGCCCGGAATGCGCTCGCGGAGACGTTCCGCCAGTTTCTGGGCGCGTTCCGGGGCCGCAAGATGGTGCACGGCCACGTCCACGGCACCCGATCCGGCGCGTTCCACCGCCAGTTCTTCCAGGCGGGCGATCGCCTTGGACGCCGTACGCACCTTCTCCAGCATCTCGATGCGGCCGCCCTCCAGCGTGAGCAGCGGTTTGACGGCGAGCGCCGAGCCCAGCAGGGCCTGGGCCGCGCCGATGCGGCCGCCGCGGCGCAGGTAGTCGAGGGTGTCGACGTAGAAGTACGCGGACATGCCCGCCGCCCGCTTCTCGGCCGCGGCCACCATCTCGTCGAGGGAGCCGGAGGCGTCGGCGACCTCGGCGGCGGCGAGGGCGCAGAAGCCGAGGGCCATGGCGACCATGCCGGTGTCGACCACGCGGACGGGTACGGGGGCGGTCCGCGCCGCCACCACGGCGGCGTCGTAGGTTCCGGAGAACTCGGCGGACAGGTGCAGGCTGACGATGCCGCTCGCCCCGGCGTCGGCCGCCGCCCGGTACGCCCTGACGAACTCCTCCGGGCTGGGCCGGGAGGTGGTGACCGGGCGGCGCTTCTGGAGGGCCGTGGCGAGGCTGCGGGCGGAGATCTCCGTGCCCTCTTCGAGGGCCTCGTCACCGAGGACCACGGTCAGTGGCACGGCGGTGATTCCGTGCCGCGCCATCGCCTGTTGGGGCAGGTAGGCCGTGGAATCGGTGATGATCGCGACATGGCGGGACATGAGCCGGAGGGTACCGGCAGCGGGCGGAGTCCGGCAGCCCGGTCCGGCGGGTGACCTGGCCGGTCGGGAGCACGGGGGCGGTTCGGCGGGCGTCCAGCGGGGCCTGCCCGCCCCGCGCCGCACCGAAACACCGGCCGCGGCCGGGCCCGGGCGCGTACCACCCACCGTCGCACGAGCGCCTCCGGCGGGCCCTCGAACGCCGGGCGGGCTGGCTTCGGCCAGGGTGGCCCAGCCCGCCTCGGGCAACGATCGGGGCGGCTTGCCGGGGCCGTGGTGCGAGCGGGCCGCGCGCGGGGCTGTGTCCGGCGTTGTGCCGGCCTCCCTGGGGGCTCGCGCGGCCGGTGGGGGGAGTTCAGCCCCGCCGGCGTTTGAGGCGCCGTCGGAGGCGTGCGGCGGGGCGGTCGCGCGGTGGCTGGCGCGTGCTCAGGTGGTCGTTTCGGGGCGGACGGGGCGGGCGGTCTTCTCCCAGGGGTAGGCGGTCCGCCCCGGGGGCTTCGGCAGGGCTGCCGGTGGGGCTTGCCCCGCCTCCGGCGCGGTCGGTTCGGCCGGCCATCCCGCCAGGTCGTCCACCGACTCGCGGGACCAGTCCCGCAGCGCCCCCGACTCGACCTCGATCTGCGCCGACAGCACGCTCAGGTCGTCCTCGGCGAACTTGCGGGCCCGGTCGCGCGCGGCCCAGCGCAGCGAGTCCGAGGCCTGGACGACGCGCTCGGCGCGCTCCCGCAGCTCCGGCAGGCGGTCGGCGATCCGCTTCTTGTCCGGCTCCTGCTCCAGCCGCTTCAGCTCGTCGTCCAGCTCGTGCCCGTGGGCGCTCAGCCGCTCGAAGAGGCCGATCGATTCCCGCAGCGAGGCGTCCGTCTGGACGCCCTGGTAGAGCGCCTGCTGCGTGGACCTCATCGACATCCGCAGGTCCAGCCTCATCTGGGCGAGGGCCCCGACCACGCCGACCTGTCCGAAGCTCCGGGCCTTCAAGCTGGTGTCCTCGACGGTCCGGCGCGCCTGCGTGATCGTCCGGTCGACGCCGCGCTTGGCCGCCCCGACGACCTTCACGGTGACCCACACACCCAGTCCCAAGAAGGTGAACAGCACCATCAGGGCCATGATGATCAACGCGGCCTCCATGAGGTTCCCTTTCCTTGGAACGAACGGCTTTCCTCGCCCTCCCACCGTAAACGCCGCGGGCAGGCCAGGGGTTCCAATCGAACCCCCAACCTGCCCGTACGGGATGACCCTTAGACCACCGACCGGAGCACCGGTCAGATGACGATGTTCACCAGCTTCGGCGCGCGCACGATGACCTTGCGGATCTCGGCCCCGCCCAGCGCCTCGACCACGCCCGGGTCGGTCACCGCCAGCTGCTCCAGGTCCGCGTCCGAGATCGTCGGCGGCACCTCCAGGCGGGCCTTGACCTTGCCCTTGACCTGCACCACGCAGGTCACGCTCTCGTCGACGACGTACGCCGGGTCCGCGACGGGGAAGTCCTGGTGGACCACCGAGTCGGCGTGGCCCAGCCGGTGCCACAGCTCCTCCGCGATGTGCGGGGCCAGCGGCGCGACCAGCAGCACCAGCCGCTCGGCCACCGAGCGCTCCAGCGGCCGGCCGGCCTTGGTCAGGGCGTTGTTCAGCTCGGTGATCTTCGCGATCGCCGTGTTGAACCGCAGCCCGGCCAGGTCCGCGCCCGCGCCGTCGATGGCCTTGTGCAGCACGCGCAGCGTGTCCTCGGCCGGCTCGGCGTCGACCACGGTCACCGCGCCCGAGTCCTCGTCCACGATGTTGCGCCACAGGCGCTGCAGCAGCCGGTACTGGCCGACGACGGCGCGCGTGTCCCACGGCCGCGAGACGTCCAGCGGGCCCATCGCCATCTCGTACAGGCGCAGCGTGTCCGCGCCGTACTCCTCGCAGATCTCGTCCGGGGTGACGGCGTTCTTCAGGGACTTGCCCATCTTGCCCAGCTCGCGCTTGACCGGCTCGCCCTCGAAGAAGAACTTGCCGTCGCGCTCCTCGACCTCCGTGGCGGAGACCGGGAAGCCGCGTGCGTCGCGGTAGACGTACGCCTGGATCATGCCCTGGTTGTACAGCTTGTGGAACGGCTCGACCGAGGACACGTGGCCCAGGTCGAACAGCACCTTCGACCAGAAGCGCGCGTACAGCAGGTGCAGCACCGCGTGCTCGGCGCCGCCCACGTACAGGTCGACGCCGCCGTGCGGCTGACCCTCGCGCGGACCCATCCAGTACTGCTCGACGGTCGGGTCGACCAGCGCCTCGGAGTTGTTCGGGTCCAGGTAGCGCAGCTCGTACCAGCAGGAACCGGCCCAGTTCGGCATGGTGTTGGTCTCGCGGCGGTAGCGCCGGACGCCCTCGCCCCGACCCAGGTCCAGCTCGACGTTGACCCAGTCCGCCTTGCGCGACAGCGGGGTCTCCGGCTTGCTGGTGGCGTCGTCCGCCTCGAAGGTGCGCGGGGAGTAGTCCTCGACCTCGGGCAGTTCCAGCGGCAGCATCGACTCGGGCAGCGAGTGCGCGACGCCGTCCTCGTCGTAGACGATCGGGAAGGGCTCGCCCCAGTAGCGCTGGCGGCTGAACAGCCAGTCGCGCAGCCGGAAGTTGATCGTGCCCTCGCCGATGCCGCGCTCGGTCAGCCATTCGGTGATCTTCGCCTTGGCGTCGACGACGCCCAGGCCGTCCAGGGACAGGCCCTCGCCCGCCGAGTTCACCAGGGCGGCGTCGTAGGAGGCGAACGCGTCGTCCCACTCCGCCGGGTCGGTGCCGCGGCCGTCGGAGGGCTGCACCACGCAGCGCATCGGCAGCTCGAAGGCGCGCGCGAAGGCGAAGTCACGGGTGTCGTGCGCCGGGACGGCCATGATCGCGCCGGTGCCGTAGCCCATCAGGACGTAGTCGGCGATGAAGACGGGGACCTGCTCGCCGCTGACCGGGTTGACCGCGTACGCACCGGTGAAGACGCCGGTCTTCACCTTGGCGTCGGCCTGGCGCTCGACGTCGGACTTGGAGGCGGCCTGCTTGCGGTAGGCGGCGACGGCGTCGGCCGGAGTGGCGTGCCCGCCGGTCCAGACGTCGTGCGTGCCCTCGGGCCAGGCGGCCGGGGTGATCTTCTCGACCAGCTCGTGCTCGGGCGCCAGCACCATGTAGGTGGCGCCGAACAGGGTGTCGGGGCGGGTGGTGAAGACGGTGATCGCGTCGTCGCCGACGGCGAAGTCGACCCGCGCGCCTTCGCTGCGCCCGATCCAGTTGCGCTGCTGCAGCTTGATGGCCTCGGGCCAGTCCAGCGCGTCCAGGTCGTCCAGCAGGCGGTCCGCGTAGGCGGTGATCCGCATGTTCCACTGGCTCAGCCGGGCCTTGAAGACGGGGAAGTTGCCGCGCTCGGAGCGGCCGTCGGCGGTGACCTCCTCGTTGGCCAGCACGGTGCCCAGGCCCGGGCACCAGTTCACGGGCGCGTCCGAGGCGTACGCCAGCCGGTACTCGTTCAGCACGTCGGCGCGCTCGCCGGCGGTCAGCGCGGCCCAGGGGCGGCCTCCCGGGACCTCGCGGGAGCCGTCCTCGAAGGCGGCGATCAGCTCGGCGACCGGGCGGGCCTTGTTCGCCTCGGTGTCGTACCAGGAGTTGTAGATCTGCAGGAAGATCCACTGGGTCCACTTGTAGTAGTCCGGGTCGATCGTCGCGAAGGACCGGCGCTTGTCGTGGCCCAGGCCCAGGCGGCGCAGCTGGACCTTCATGTTCTCGATGTTCGCCTCGGTGGACACGCGCGGGTGCGTGCCGGTCTGCACGGCGTACTGCTCGGCCGGCAGGCCGAAGGCGTCGAAGCCGAGGGTGTGCAGGACGTTGTGGCCGGTCATCCGCTGGTGGCGGGCGAAGACGTCGGTCGCGATGTACCCCAGCGGGTGGCCGACGTGCAGGCCCGCGCCGGAGGGGTACGGGAACATGTCCATGATGAACTTCTTGGGGCGTGCGACCACGGCCGGGTCGCCGGCCAGGTCACCCGTCGGGTTGGGGGCCTCGTAGGTCCCCTCCGCGTCCCATACGTCCTGCCAGCGTGCCTCGATGTCGGCGGCCATGGCAGCCGTGTAGCGGTGCGTCTCGACCGCCTCGGGGGCCGTGGTGTTCGTCTCGCTCATGATTCCTGAAGCTCCATCGATCGTCTCTGCCGTCTCTGCCTGACCAAACGAAAAAACCCCTCGCACAGGAGGGGGCGCCGCGCCGATGCCGACCGTCTCGCGGTCGGCACTGTTCAGCGCGGCTCGGTAAGCAGGAGGCGTACGGCACGCATGGCGCCAGGGTACCGCAGGGGCCCCGACGCCCGCTCGGCCGTCCCGGGGCGCGGACACAACGAAGAGCGGGCCACCCGATCCGGGTGGCCCGCTCTTCTTCACTGTGGAGCTATGGAGAATTGAACTCCAGACCTCCTGCATGCCATGCAGGCGCTCTACCAACTGAGCTATAGCCCCTTGCGTACTGCCCGCCGCCTCGGTGTTCCTCGCGGTTTCCCTTGGCGACGTCCCAAACATTACACGGTGTTGGCCCTGGTCCAAAAATCGGTTTCCACCAGGTCTCGGAGCCGCCCGGTCCGCCCGGCCGCGGCCGGGTCCGGGGCGTCTTCGGGGACCGTGTTCCGGGGACCGCGATCGGGGCCCCGGGTCACGCCCTGGCGAACTGGTAGAACCGCTTGAGCGTGCAGTGCTCGTCGAGCAGTCGGCCGTAGATCGGCTCCCCCTCGAGTTCCCGGTACGTCTCGATCGGGTCGCCCTTTATGATCAGCGCCCGCGCGCATTCCTCGCACCAGTACTGGTAGTCGGGATTGACCGGGTCCATGTCCCGCACGATCGGCGTGCCGTTGTTGCACCAGTCGCACCGGCGCCGGTGTGCACCCATCCGTCAGCGACTCCCTCCCGCCAGGGGCCGCCATCTCCCCTCCGGCCGTCCGATTCTGTCATGCCGGTGACGGGCGGGGCAGCCTGGACAAAAGCAAGGATCCCGCCCCCTGTTGGGGACGGGATCCTGATTGTGGAGCTATGGAGAATTGAACTCCAGACCTCCTGCATGCCATGCAGGCGCTCTACCAACTGAGCTATAGCCCCGCTCTCCGCGGCGCTCCCCCCGTCTCCGGTGTTCTGCGCTGCGAACAAGAAGAACTCTAGCCTGCGACCCGCCGGAAAGTGAAATCCGGGCCGGAGGGTCGTCGGGACACCCTCAGACGTCGTCGCCGAGCACCGGTTCCGGCAGCGTGCCGGCGTTGTGCTCCAGCAGCCGCCAGCCCCGCGCGCCCTCACCGAGCACGGACCAGCAGCAGTTGGAGAGCCCGCCGAGGCCCTCCCAGTAGTGCGACTCCAGGCCGAGCAGTCGGCCGATGGTGGTGCGGATGGTTCCGCCGTGGCTGACCACGACCAGCGTGCCGCCCTCGGAGAGCCGGTCCACGTGCCGCAGGACCACCGGAGCCGAACGGTCGGCGACCTCGGTCTCCAGCTCGCCACCGCCCCGTCGGACGGGCTCGCCGCGCTTCCACGCCGCGTACTGCTCGCCGTACTTCCCGAGGATCTCCTCGTGGGTCAGGCCCTGCCATTCGCCCGCGTACGTCTCGCGCAGCGCTTCGTCGTGCTCGACGGACAGGCCCGTGACCGCGGCCAGCTCGGCGGCGGTCGCGGCGGCCCGCTTGAGGTCGGAGGCGACGATGGCCTCCGGCTTCAGCGAGGCGAGCAGCCGGGCGGCGCGGCGCGCCTGCGCCACCCCCGCCTCGGTCAGCTCGATGTCCGTGGAGCCCTGGAAGCGGCGCTCCAGGTTCCAGGCGGTCTGGCCGTGACGCCACAGGACGATCTTGCGGCCCGCGCTCTTCTCGCTGCCGCCGCTGCCACTGCCACTGCCGGTGCTGGCGCCCGCGCCAGTGTCGATCGTGCTCAGAACAGATCACCGTCCAGTTCGTCGTCGCCCTGCTCGGCACGGAGCGCGGCGTGCTCCTCGGCCTTGCCCTTGGTGAGCTTGGCGTCCTCGGGCAGGTCGATCTCGGGGCAGTCCTTCCACAGGCGCTCCAGCGCGTAGAAGACGCGCTCCTCGCTGTGCTGGACGTGGACGACGATGTCGATGTAGTCGAGCAGGATCCAGCGGGCGTCGCGGTCGCCCTCGCGGCGCACCGGCTTGGCGCCCAGCTCCTTCTGGAGCTTCTCCTCGATCTCGTCGACGATCGACTTGACCTGGCGGTCGTTGGGCGCCGAAGCGAGGAGGAAGGCGTCGGTGATCGACAGCACATCGCTGACGTCGTACGCGATGATGTCGTGCGCGAGCCGGTCGGCCGCGGCCTGGGCGGCGGCGGTGATGAGCTCGATGGAGCGGTCCGTGGCGGTCACTGGCCATGCTTTCGGGTCGGCGGGCAGATCCTTACAAGGGTCTCATGTACCGCCGACACCGCCCGCGCCAAAGCCGTGGCGCGGGCGGAAATGCTGGTCACAGGGGGTGCCCCCGTGGTGATCAAGGACGCTCAGGGCGCCTTGTAGTCCTTGCCCAGGGTGACGACGACGTCCGCGTTCACCGCGTTCTCGCCCTTCTTGACCACCGTTTCCGGCAGTCCCAGCGTCTTGGCCACGTCGATCGCCTTCGCCCGCTGGGCGTCGTCCTGGTAGGTGATCTGCGAGGTGCTCTGGGTCGCCGCGGCCTTCCCGCCGTCCACGAAGCCGTAGCCGCCGTTGAGCAGCGCGGCCTTGGCCGCGAGCTGGGTCTTCTCGGTGCCGGTGGCGTCCCGCAGGCCCACCCGCAGGGCCGCGCCGGGCTTCGGGGCCGTCAGGGTGCCGCCGAGTACCTCCTTGATGACCTTCTTGTTGGCTTCCTCGGTCAGGGCCCCGTCGGCCTTCACCGGGAGCACGTCGGTGCGGTAGGCGCCGATCTTGGCGTGCTCGGCGAGCTTGGACAGCGAGCTGCCGAGCGCCTTCTCGTTCAGCGAGGGGTCCAGGATCTGGGCGAGCGTCTCGACCGTGACGGTGGCCGCCGCGGGGTCACTGGGCATCTTGCGCAGCACGCCGTAGAGGACCTTGCCGAAGCGCTCCAGCTGCTTGGCCTCCGGTTCGCCCTGGGCCTGGTAGGTGGCGTAGGCGACGGCCATGGGGCCGCTCAGGCTCTGCTTCTGGCCCTGGGCGACGGCGGGGGTCTTGGCCTTGTCGTCGGCGGGGACGGCCACGTCGGTGTCCACCTCGATGCCGCTGACCAGCTCGACGAGCCGTTCCAGGAACGGGGTGTCGAGGCGCCAGGTGCCGCCGATGCGAGTGCCGAGCATGGTGTCGAGGGCCTCGCGGGTGCCGCCGAGACCGTCCTCCTCCACGGACTTGGACAGGGCCGTGGAGGTGCCGTCCTCCTTGGGCACGGTGAGGGTGTTGGGGAGCAGGACGGTGGCGCCCTGTTTGGTGGTGACGTTGTCGACGAGCAGGGCCGTGGAGGTGCCGCCCCGCTTGGTGTTGTGCAGGTGGACGACGATCATGTCGCGCTTCTGCGGCCCGGTGGCGTCGGCGGAAGCGCCCTTCGCCTTCCGCGGCCCGTCGAGGAAGGGCAGCTTGTCCGCGTACCAGAGGTAGCCGAGGCCGCCGACGACGAACAGGGCGAGTACGACGATCAGCGCGACCACCCGGTTCTTGCCCCGGCGGCGGGCCTCCTCGCGGCGCTCGGTCCGGCTCTCGGTGAACTTGAGCCAGTCGATGACGTCCTCGGACTCCTCGTCCGGCTGGTCGATGAAGGCGAACTGCGCCGTGTGGTAGCCGTCGGCGTCGACCTCGGCCCGCCGCGGCTCGGGCACCTGCGCGGACACCGGCGCGGCCGCCGGCTCGGGGGCCGGCGGCTGCTCCGGGGAGCCCTGCTGCGGGATCCACTGCTGGGTCTGCTGCGCCTGGGGCTGCTGTTGTTGCTGCGCTTGCTGCTGTTGTTGCTGCTGTTGCTGCGGGTAGTAGTACTGCTGCTGTTGCTGTTGCTGGTCGTAGCCCTGGTAGTCGTACTGCTGGACCGGCTGCTGGTACTGCTGCTGGTCGTACGCGGGCTGCTGAGCGGGCACCGGGCCGTACACCGGCTGCCCGTACGCGTCGTAGCCGAGGAGCTGTTGCTCCTGGGCTGCGTAAGGATCGGCCCGGTCGTACGGCTCCTGTCGGTCGTTCACCGCGGGGCCCCTCTCTGCGGAAGCGGAAGCTCAGGCTCCCCGGTACAGCTCACGCTTGTCGATATAGCGCACGACACCGTCCGGCACCAAGTACCAGACAGGATCGCCCTGGACCACCCTCGCACGGCAGTCCGTGGACGAGATGGCCAGCGCGGGGACCTCGACCAGCGACACCCCGCCCTTGGGCAGGCCGTCGTCGGTGAGCACGTGCCCCGGACGGGTCACGCCGATGAAGTGGGCGAGGGCGAACAGCTCCTCGGCATCGCGCCAGGTGAGGATCTGCGCCAGGGCGTCGGCGCCCGTGATGAAGAACAGGTCCGCGTCGTCATTGCGCGAGCGCAGGTCCCGCAGGGTGTCGATGGTGTAGGTCGGGCCGCCGCGGTCGATGTCGATGCGGCTCACCGAGAACTGCGGGTTCGACGCCGTGGCGATGACCGTCATCAGATACCGGTCCTCGGCCGCCGAGACCGCCCCGTGCGACTTCTGCCACGGTTCACCCGTCGGTACGAAGATCACCTCGTCGAGGTGGAAAAGGGCGGCCACTTCGCTGGCGGCCACCAGGTGTCCGTGGTGGATCGGGTCGAATGTCCCGCCCATCACGCCGAGCCGGCGCTTGACCGGGCCGGTAGGCATTTCCTGCTCTCCCATGAGCGCAGAGCCTACTGGCCCGGTGCCGCGACCATGACCCGGGTTCGAGCACGTGAGCGACGGGCCCGCGGGGGCCGTGCGCGGACTAGCGGTCGCGGTTCAGGCGGGTGGTCACCCAGAGCATGAGCAGCAGCAGGACGAAGGCGCCGCCACCGGTCAGGTAGGGGTTGAGGCTTTCGTGGTTGCCCGCGTGCTCACCGGCGCCCTCGGAGGCGAGGAGGACCAGGTCGTGGGCGGTGGACTGGAGGCTCATCAGGCTGGTTACCTATCGAGTCGGGGAGCGGGCGGAGACTTCCCTCACATCGTATGCGGGGGCCCGGGGCACGCTCACGCCGACTCAGGCGTTGGAGAGGATGGACGCACGGTGCGGCAGGTGGATCGAGGGGGAGCGCGATGACGGACGGCACGGCATTCGAGAAGGCACCGGCCCGGGACCGCAGGAGGTTCCCCGGCATCTCGTCACGGACGTACGAGCACCCGGCGGACCGTTCGGCCCTCGTGGCCCTGCGCAAGCTGAGCGGCTTCGACACCGTCTTCAAGGCCCTCAGCGGGCTGCTTCCGGAGCGGAGCCTGCGGCTGCTGTTCCTGTCCGACTCGGTGCGGGTGGGCGAGACCCAGTTCCCGCACCTGCACGCGATGTTGCTGGACGCCTGTTACATCCTGGACCTGGAGAAGGTCCCGCAGATGTACGTCCAGCAGGACCCGAAGCCCAATGCCATGTGCATCGGGCTGGACGAGCCGATCATCGTGGTCACCACGGCCCTGGTGGAGCTGCTGGACGAGGAGGAGATGCGGGCGGTCGTCGGCCACGAGGTGGGCCACGCGCTGTCGGGGCACTCCGTGTACCGCACGATCCTGCTGTTCCTGACGAACCTGGCGCTGAAGGTGGCGTGGATCCCGCTGGGCAATGTCGCGATCATGGCGATCGTCACGGCGCTGCGGGAGTGGTTCCGCAAGTCCGAGCTGTCGGCGGACCGGGCCGGCCTGCTGGTCGGACAGGACGTCCAGGCCTCGATGCGCGGTCTCATGAAGATCGCGGGTGGCAACCACCTGCACGAGATGAACGTGGACGCCTTCCTCGCCCAGGCCGAGGAGTACGACGCCAGCGGCGACCTGCGCGACTCGGTCCTGAAGATCCTCAACGTGCTGCCGCGGACGCACCCCTTCACCACCGTGCGGGCCGCGGAGCTGAAGAAGTGGGCCGAGAGCCGCGACTTCCAGCGGATCATGGCCGGTCACTACCCGCGCCGCGAGGAGGACCAGGACACCTCGGTGACCGACTCCTTCCGCCAGTCCGCCGCGCACTACGCCGATGCGGTGCGCACCAGCAAGGACCCGCTGATGAAGCTCGTCGGCGACATCGCGGGCGGCGCGGGCGACCTCGGCGGCAAGCTGCGCGACAAGTTCACCGGCGGCGCGGCCCCGAGCGCCCCGGGCTCTTCGGGCGCCCCGGGCTCCTCCGACGAACCGACCGCCGACGGCAAGGGCGGCGCTACGGAAGCGGGCTGACCGGAGCCACCGGATCGACCGTGGCGGGCTCCGGCGCGGGTCCCGGGTCGGCCGGGGCCGGCGCGGGGGCGTCCGTCGGCGGCGGGGCCAGCACCCCGCACAGGCCGGAGGTCCGGCGCGGGCGGCCACTGGCATAGGGGTCGGTCGCGGCCGGGCCCACCGTGGTCGCGGCCGCCCCGGCGAGCAGCGGCCGGAAGCCCGTGGCCGGGTCGACCGCGCAGTCCTGCGGCCCGGCGCTCACGTAGGCCGACAGCAGCTCCACCCGGTGGGCCACCAGGTCCTCGCGGTCGAAGCGCATGCGCAGCTCGCGGCGGACGGTGAAGAGCGAGGCGTTGTCGAGCCCGGGTCCGGCGACGGCCCCGCGGACGGTGTAGACGAAGGTGTGGTCGGAGGTCACCTCCAGGACGTCAGGAGCGACCTCCTCGAAGCCCAGCGTGCCGCTCACGCGCACGCGGGAGTCGGCCAGTACGGCGGTGCCCGCGTCGAAGCGGACGAGCCAGCCGGTGGCCGCGTGCTGCCCGTCCCCGGTGGGATTGGTCATGCTGCGGTCGAACTGGGCCAACAGGTCCGGGTCCAGCAGCACCCGCACCGGCCGGGAGGCGGTGCCGCCGAGCACGTCCGGGTCGAGCGAGGACTGGACGAGGTAGTCCTTGGCGGTGGCCACCGCGGTCAGCACCTGGGCCTCGCTGAAGTGCTGGGTGCGGCGCACCGCGGGCAGGGTGATGCCGGCCGCTCCCACCCGGTACTCGGCGGCCGGGCTCTTCGCGTACAGGTCGGCCGGCTTGCCGCCGGGCACGGTGGTGGTGGGGGCCAGCGGGACGACCGTGGCGGTGAGCGGCTGCGCGCGTCCCGGGGGCGGGGGCACGTAGGGATTGCTCAGGCCCAGGTAGACGGCGACCCCGAAGGCCATGGCGATCAGCAGCACGAGCAGCAGCCCCTGGCGGGCGGCCCGGCCCGGTGCGCCGTTGACCGGCCGGGGCGCACCGGAGGACCACATGGAGCGGCTGCGCACGGCCCTGGCGTGCTCGCCCATGCGCTCTTCCGCGGAGAACTCCTGGAGCCGGGCAGCCCGGACGAAGTCCTCGTCGAACACCACCGCCCGGTACTCGTCCGGCCGGAATTCGTCCTCGCCCCCGCCGATGCCCTCGGGGGTGCCGTCGGGTGGATCTCCTGGCACGGCCATTGCTTCTCCCCGCTGTCCCCGCTTCAGAGAAGCCCCCTACCCGCAAGCGCGCCGGATTCCGGCACGCGCGTGAGAGGGGTCGTACTTTCAGGGTTGGCGAACGACGGGGCGCGTAAACTCGCCGGACCCCGTGACTTCCGCCAATGGGGTGCTGGCGGGTGCCGGAGCGGGGCGCGGGGCCGGGTCGGGGTCGCCCGCGGCGCCGCGGTAGACGGCGCTGAAGGCGAGCGTGACCATGCCGACGCCCATCACGACGGCGAGCACCCAGGCGACGGGCCGCAGCCACCGGGAGCGGCCGCGGTAGGGGCGCAGGGAGCCTCCGTAGGCTCCGTACGGGCCGTAGCCGTACCCGTAGCCGTAGTCGCGCCCGGACGCGTCGAGGCCGTAGCCGTCGGGTCCGTAGCCGTACGGATGGCCCTCGTGGCCCTCGAAGGAGTCGTCGTCGGTGGCCCAGCCGCCCGCGACGGCGGCGGCGCGGGCCTCCGCGTCGGCGCGGGCGCGGTCGGCCGCCCGCTGGCGCTCCAGGGCGCTCGGTTCATGGATCTCGGCGTTCCGGACGAAGTCCTCGTCGAACACCACGGAGGCGAAGTCGTACTCCGCGCCTCCGCGGTCGTCGTCGGGCTCCCCGTCGTCCGGGAACGGTTTGCCCCCCACGTCGTCCGGCACATCGCCAGCCTAGACCTGGGGGGCGGCTTTGGGCAGGGCATCTGCCGAATTCCGGCCACGCGGGGTACGGCGGTCGACTACCGAACGTGACCGTCGCCGGTGACGATGTACTTGGTCGACGTCAGCTCCGGGAGCCCCATCGGGCCCCGGGCGTGGAGCTTCTGGGTGGAGATCCCGATCTCCGCGCCGAAGCCGAACTGACCACCGTCCGTGAACCTGGTGGAGGCGTTCACGGCGACCGTGGTCGAGTCGACCAGCTGGGTGAAACGGCGTGCGGCGGCCTGCGAGGTGGTGACGATGGCCTCGGTGTGACCGGAGGTCCAGCGCCGGATGTGGGCGACGGCGTCGTCCAGGGAGTCCACCACCCCGGCGGCGATGTCGTAGGACAGGTACTCGGCGGCCCAGTCCTCGTCGGTGGCGGCCAGCGCGGTCACCTTGGACTCCTCGGCGTACGAGAGCACCTCGGCGTCGCCGTGCACGGTCACCCCGGCGTCCGCGAGGGCGTCCAGCGCCAGCGGGAGGAAGGCGTGGGCGATGTCGCGGTGGACCAGCAGGGTCTCGGCGGAGTTGCAGACGGAGGGCCGCTGCGCCTTGGAGTTGACGAGGATGTTCACCGCCATGGCCAGGTCGGCCTGCGCGTCGACGTAGACGTGGCAGTTGCCGGTGCCGGTCTCGATGACGGGAACGATGGACTCCTCGACGACCGTCTTGATGAGGGAGGCACCGCCGCGCGGGATGAGGACGTCGACGAGGCCGCGGGCGCGCATCAGCTCGCGGACGGAGTCGCGGCTCTCGCCGGGCACCAGCTGGACCGCGTCGGCGGGCAGCCCCGCGCTCTCGACCGCGTCCCGGAGGATGGCGACGAGGGCGGTGTTGGAGGCGTAGGCGGAGGAGCTGCCGCGCAGGAGCACCGCGTTGCCGGACTTCAGGCAGAGGGCGGCGGCGTCGACGGTGACGTTGGGGCGGGCCTCGTAGATGATGCCGACGACGCCGAGCGGGACGCGGACCTGGCGCAGGTCGATGCCGTTGGGGAGGGTCGAGCCGCGGACGACCTCGCCGACCGGGTCGGGCAGTGCCGCGACGTCCCGGACGTCGGCGGCGATGGCGTGGATCCGCTCCGCCGTGAGGGTGAGGCGGTCGATGACGGTCTCGCTGGTGCCGGTGGCGGCGGCCTTGGCGGTGTCCACGGCGTTGGCCTCGATGATCTCGGCCGTACGGGCCTCCAGCGCGTCCGCGATCGCCAGCAGCGCGGTGTCCTTGGCGGACCGCGGGAGGGGGGCGAGGGTGGCGGCGGCCGTCTTCGCGCGGGTGGCGGTGGCGGTGACGGATTCGGCTGCGTCGTTCTGCGAGGTCATGCGTGCAGGGTAGTACCCCGGGGGTGGGGGGTTGCCGGGGTTCCACCCCGCGAGACGGTCGCTCCGCGGGGGTGCCGGTGGGGGCCGCCGGGCCGCTGCGCGGGGCCGCTCCCCTACCCGCCCCTTCCCGAAACCGGGCTCCGCCCGGACCCGCGCCTCAAACGCCGGCGGGGCTGGTTCTGGCCCGGCGCTTGAGGGCCCGCCGGAGGCCCCACGAGCCGCGCCTCAAACGCCGGCGGGGCTGGTTGTGGTCCGGGGTCAGTACGGGTGGACGCCGACCGGGTGGGCCGGTGGGGGGCCGTAGCCTTCGGCCACGCGTTGGTGGTAGGTCGCGCGGTCGATGACCTCCAGGCCGACGATCTCCCAGGCCGGGAGCCTCGCGGAGGAGCGGTGTTCGCCCCACAGCCGGAGGGCGACGGCGGCCGCGTCGTGCAGGTCGCGGGCCTCTTCCCAGTACCGGATCTCCGCGTGGTCGTCGGCGTACCGGCTGGTCAGCAGGAAGGGGTGGTCGTGGGCCAGCTGTTCCAGCCCGCGCCGGACCTCGGACAGCGGGACCGGTTTGCCGGAGACGCTCAGGGTGATGTGCCACAGCCGGGAGTCGTCCCGCTCGTCACCGCGACCGGAACCCGCTCCGTCGCAGTCTCCCGAGCCGACGCTGGTCAGCGCTCGTCTCACCAGCCGCCTCCTGTCTGCGCGCTCCTCGTGTCCGCCCCTCACAGTTGACCAGTCCCCGACCGACCGCGCGGCGGTTTTGCCCAACATCGGCCCTGCGGGCTCAGTCCTGGAGCAGTACCAGGTCGTCCCTGTGTACGACCTCGCGCTCGTACTCCGGTCCCAGCTCGCGCGCCAGTTCCTTCGTGGAGCGGCCCAGCAGCAGCGGCAGCTCCTTCGCGTCGAAGTTCACCAGCCCGCGGGCGAAGGCGCGCCCCCGCGCGTCCCGCAGCTCGACGGGGTCCCCCGCGATGAAGTCGCCGCCGACCGACGCGATGCCCGCGGGCAGCAGCGAGCTGCCGCGTTCGGTCACCGCGCGGACCGCTCCGTCGTCCAGGATCAGGTGGCCCTGGGGGGCGGAGGCGTGCTGGAGCCACAGGAGCCGGTCGGTGGAGCGGCGGCCCGTGGCGTGGAAGTGGGTGCCGGTCGCGCCGCCCGCGAGGGCGTCGGCGGCCTGGCTGGCGGAGGTCAGGACCACCGGGATGCCGGCGGCGGCGGCGATCCGGGCGGCCTCGACCTTGGTGACCATGCCGCCCGTGCCCACGCCCGCCTTGCCCGCGCTGCCGATGGTGACGTGGGCGATGTCCTCGGGGCCGCGCACCTGGTCGATGCGGGTGGTGCCGGGGAGGGCGGGGTCGCCGTCGTAGAGCCCGTCGACGTCGGAGAGGAGGATCAGGAGGTCGGCGCGGACCAGGTGCGCGACGAGGGCGGCCAGCCGGTCGTTGTCGCCGAAGCGGATCTCGTCGGTGGCGACGGTGTCGTTCTCGTTGACGACGGGCAGGGCGCCCATCGCGAGCAGCTGGTCCAGGGTGCGGTAGGCGTTGCGGTAGTGCGCGCGGCGGCTGGTGTCGTCGGTGGTCAGCAGCACCTGGCCGACGCGCACGCCGTAGCGCGCGAAGGAGGCGGTGTAGCGGGCGACGAGCAGGCCCTGGCCGACGCTGGCGGCGGCCTGCTGGCGGGCCAGGTCCTTGGGGCGGCGGCGCAGGCCGAGCGGGGAGAGGCCGGCGGCGATGGCGCCGCTGGAGACCAGCACGATCTCCTTCTCGCCGCCGCTGCGGGCCTTGGCCAGTACGTCGACCAGGGCGTCGACCCGGTCGGCGTCCAGTCCGCCCGCCGCGGTGGTGAGCGAGGAGGAGCCGACCTTGACGACGATCCTGCGGGCGTCGGCCACGCCCTGCCTTGCCGCTGACACGCTTGTCCCCTTGCCCCTCGCCCGATGTGCGCGCCTCAATCTACGGGGTGGCCTCCCGGCCGTGCCCGCGGGTTTCAGACCGTGGACGCGGAGGAGGTCGAGGAGCGCTGCGGCTCGGACCCGGCGGGGTCGGCGGCCCGGGCCTCGTCCGTTCCGGGGATCAGGATGCGCTTGGAGATCACGTAGGTGAAGGGGATCGCGATGACGGCGGCGACCAGCGGCGCGATCTTCTCGTTCATGCCCGCCCAGTCCACCAGGAGGAGCAGGCCGACCGACTGGATCACGTAGTTGGTGATGTTCGTCAGGGGGAAGAGCAGGAACTTCTTCCAGGTGGGCCTGGTCCGGTAGGTGAAGTAGGTGTTCATGAAGAACGAGCCGACCATCGCCAGCACGAAGGCCAGCGTGTAGGCGGCGAAGTACGGCATGTGCGGGTGCAGCAGCAGGTACAGCACGAAGAAGGTGCCGGTGTTCACCCCGCCGACGAGGCCGAAGCGGAGTATCTGGCCGAGCTGGCTCTTCATCGGGTGTCCTGCTCCGTGGCGGTCGCGGCCGGGGTCGCGGCAGCGGTGGCCGTAGCGGTGGTGCCCGCCGTCTGCGGCGTGGGCATGGGCGTGGGCGTGAGGGACGAGCGGGGCGGCTCGACGGTGACGCCGTGCGATTCCTTGACCAGGAAGTGCGGGCGGCGCTTGGTCTCGTAGTAGATGCGCCCGATGTACTCGCCGATCAGGCCCAGCATGATCATCTGGACGCCGCCGATGCCGACGATGAGGGCGACGATCGTGACGTAACCGGGCGAATCGATACCGTCCGTCAACGCCATGGCGATGATCCACAGGGCGTACACGACGGTGAGCGCGACCAGGGACACGCCGGCCCAGATGCCGATCCGCAGCGGCCGGTTGTTGAAGGAGATCAGGCCGTCCATGCCGTAGTTCAGCAGGGACCCGAGCTTCCACTTCGTCTCCCCCGCCTCGCGCTGCGCGTTGCGGTAGTCGAAGTGGACGGTGTCGAAGCCGATCCAGGAGAAGAGGCCCTTGGAGAAGCGGTTGTACTCGGGCAGCGAGAGCAGCGCGTCCACGGCCGGGCGGGACAGCAGCCGGAAGTCGCCCACCCCGTCGGCCAGCTCCACGTCCACCCAGCGGTTGATCCCGCGGTAGTAGAGCCGGCTCAGGGCGCTGCGCAGCTTCTTGTCGCCCTCGCGGGTGCGCCGGGCGATGATCTGGTCGTGGCCCTGCCGGTAGTAGTCGAGCATGGTCGCGATCAGGTCCGGCGGGTGCTGGAGGTCCGCGTCCATGATCACGACGGCGTCGCCGGTGGTCTCGCGCAGGCCGGCGAGCATGCCGGCCTCCTTGCCGAAGTTGCGGCTGAAGGAGACGTACCGGGTCTGGTCGCCGTACTCGGCGGCGATCTTGCGGAGCTTTTCCAGCGTGCCGTCGCGGCTGCCGTCGTCGACGTAGCAGACCTCGTAGTCGACGGGGAGGGCGTCGAGGACCCTGCGGATCTCGGTGTCGAAGCTGTCGATGACCGCTTCTTCGTTGTAGCAGGGGACTACTACGGACAGCTTCGTCATGAACACTTCCTGCTGGGTCCGAACGGGTGATTGTCGGCGGCCCGACCCGACGCTCACCTCTTCCTTAGAAGTATGCACGCCGCCGGGCGGCCTGCCTGAGGTGAGTGCGGTACACGGTAGCTTTGAACTGGTGGGGGTCCCTCCGGACGGAGTCCGGGGGCGGAAGGAACAACAAGATCGAGGTGCACGTGCCTGACGTCTCCGTGGTCGTCATCGTCTACAACGACGCAGAGCGTCTGCCGACAGCGGTGCGGTCGGTTCTGGACCAGACTCTGGCCGGAGTCGAAGTCGTGATCGTCGACGACTGCAGCAAGGACCGGTCCTACGCGATCGCCCAGGAGCTGGAAGCGGCCCATCCGGGCCGGGTCCGCGCCTTCCGGCTGCCCGAGAACAGCGGCGGCTGCGGCGCACCGCGCAACCACGGCATCCAGCAGGCGACCGGCACCTACGTCATGTTCCTGGACAGCGACGACGTCCTGGAGCGCAACGCCTGCCGCAACATGCTCGACGCCGCCGAGCGGACCGGTTCCGACCTGGTCGCCGGCATGTGCGTCCGGGTCCACCTGGACAACCGGTTCGGCAAGACGACCGAGTGGTACCCCTGGATCTACTCCCGCACGCGGACGCTGGAGTCGATCACCGAGTACCCGGACCTGCTGGTCTACGACACCCTCTCGACGAACAAGTGCTACCGCCGCGCGTTCCTGCTGGAGCAGGGGCTGGAGTTCCCGGTCGGGATCCACTACGAGGACCTGCTCTTCTCGGCCCAGGCCTACGTCGCGGCCAGCCGGATCACGCTGATCCCCAACCAGGTCTACTTCTGGAACGTGGTCGAGAAGGCCACCGACAAGTCGATCAGCAACCGGCGCCACGAGATCGCGAACTTCGTCCACCGGATGGAGATCCACCGCCGGGTCGACGAGCTGCTCGCCGGCAAGGGCCACGACCAGATCAAGTCCGCCAAGGACGCCAAGTTCCTCAAGCACGACCTCGTGCTGCACCTGCGCGACCTGCGGCTGCTGGACGACGACTACCGCCAGGAGTTCGCCCGCCTGGCCAACGGCTACCTGGCGGGCATCGACCCGGCCGCCTACGAGCACGTCACCGCGCTCCAGGCGATCTGCGCGTACCTGCTCGGCCAGGAGGACTGGGACAACCTGCTCTCGGCCGCCGACTCCATGACCAACAAGGGGCGCCTGTCCTCCCCGCTGGCGGAGCGCGACGGGCGCGTCTACTGGTGCGCCGAGCACCTCGACGACGCCGAGGCCCGCCGGATACTGGACGTCACCGACCAGGGCTTCCACACCACCGCGCTGACCTCGCTGGCCCTGGGCAACCGGCTCACCTCCTACGAGGACGACGGCCGCGGCACGGTCACCGTGTCGGGCGCCGTCGTGAACCCGCTCGGCCGGATCCGGCCCGACGCGGAGCTGAGCGCCGAGCTGGAGTTCCGCGCCCGGCGGCAGATCGGGGTGCGTTCCTTCCGCTTCCCGGTGGCAACCGTGCGCCACGCCGGTGACACGATCGAGTGGACCGCGACGGCCGACATCGGCTCGACCGTGCGCCCGCTCGGCATCATCGACGCCGTCTGGGACGTCCGGCTCAAGTTGAAGGCAGGCGGCGACCGCCTCTCCACCCGGGTCTCGGTCGGCGACGTCGACCTGGAATCGGCGACCAAGCTGCGCGTGCGCCCCCGGCTGACCCGGCTGGTCTCCGACCGCTTCGAGCCGGAGATCACCAAGAAGGGCAACCTCTCCTACGTCCTGACCGCGGAGGGCGCCGCCGCCGTCCGCACCCAGAACCTGATCAACAACGCCATGCACGGCAAGGCGGCCGGAGTGGTCAAGCGCGGCCTGCGCAAGGCCCTGCGGGCCCGCCGGAACATCGGTTCCGGCGAGCAGAAGGTGAAGCTCTACCACGAGGTCTTCTCGAAGCTGCCGATCAAGAAGGGCACGGTCGTCTTCGAGAGCCACATGGGCAAGCAGTACAGCGACAGCCCCAAGGCGATCTACGAGGAGATGGTCCGCCAGGGCGTCGCCTTCGACGCGGTGTGGTCCTACGCGGGCGCCCGCCCCACCGGCTTCCCCAAGGAGGCCACCCTGGTCAAGCGCTGGAGCTGGCCCTACCTGCGGGCCCTGGCCCAGGCCGAGTACTGGATCGACAACCAGGGCTTCCCGCTCGCGCTCGCCAAGCGCCCCGGGACGACCTACATCCAGACCTGGCACGGCTCCGCCCTCAAGCGCATGGGCTTCCACGAGCCGCGCACCAAGGCGCAGGGACGCGCGGGGCAGGCCAAGTTCCAGAAGGCCGTGGACCGCTTCGACCACTTCCTGATCCGCTCCGAGCACGACGCCCGCACCCTCGCCAAGGGCTTCCGGCTGCGCGACGAGGTCCTGCTGCGCACCGGCTACCCCCGCAACGACGCCCTGGTCGCGGCGCACCGCGCCGAGGCGGACAGCGGAGAGCGGGTGCGCGGTCCGCTCGCCGCGGAACTGGGCATCGCCCCGGGCACGAAGGTGCTGCTGTACGCGCCGACCTTCCGGGCGAACGCGGACGGCGCGGTGGAGGGCTTCGCCTTCCCCTTCGACGTCGAGGAGTTCGCGGAGCGGCTCGGCGACCGCTTCACGCTGCTGGTGCGCACGCACTACCTCAACAGCGTCTCCCTGCCGCCGTCGGTGGCGGGCCGGGTGATCGACGTGTCCCGCAGGCACGACATCACCCCGCTGCTGGAGCTCGCCGACGGGCTGATCACGGACTACTCGTCCGTGATGTTCGACTACGCCGTCCTCGACCGGCCGATGGTGTTCTTCGCCTACGACTACGAGAAGTACACGACGGACATCCGCGGCACGTACTTCGACCTCAAGGAGAAGGCCCCGGGCCCGGTCGTGGCCACGGCGGACGAACTCCTGCAGGCGCTGGGCGCCTTCGAGGAGGCGGACGCCAAGTACGCCGAGTCCCGCGCCCGTTTCCTCGCCGAGTTCGGCGAGTACGACCGCGGGGACGCGGCCCGTCAGATCGTCGAGAAGTTCTTCACCAGGGGTGGCAAGTGAGCGAGCAGAGCGTCGAGTCACCGCCGACCGACGGACGGGACGTCTTCATCGTCTCCAACAGCGTGGACGAGCTGGGCGGGGTGACCACCTGGTCGCACCAGATGGCCCGGCTCCTGACCGACCGCGGCCACCGGGTGCACGTCATCGGCATCGCCCCCGTGGCCGAGGAGATCCGCCAGGAGTTCCCGGCGGACCTGCCGTACGCCACGACCACCCTGTACGACGCCCACCCGCCCGCGGCCCGTCGGCTGCACGGCATCAAGGGGCGCCTCAACGCCCCCGAGCGGCGCCGCCAGGCGGTCCGCCGGGCCGGGATGCGGGCCAAGGCCGAGCAGCTGAGCGGGCTGTTCCGGGCGGCCCGCCCCGGCGCGGTCGTGATCGTCACCCAGGTCTGGGCGATGGAGTGGGTGGGCCTCAGCGACACCAAGGGGCTCAGCCTCATCGGGATGAGCCACGAGTCCTACGAGGCCAGCCACAAGTCCACCCGCGCGGCCCGGGTCCGGCGCCACTACCGGGACGTGGACCGCCTGCTGGTGCTGACCCCCGAGGACGCGGACCTCTGGATCCGCTCCGGCATGCAGAACGTCTCCAGCATGCCGAACCCGCTGCCCTTCATGCCGGACTCCCCCGCCCCGCGCACCGCGAAGGTCGTCGCCTGCGTGGGTCGCCTCGCCGACGAGAAGGGCGTCGACCTGCTCCTCGACGCCTGGGCCGACGCCGTCCCGCAGCATCCCGACTGGACCCTTCGGATCTACGGCGCGGGCGTCGACGCGGACATGCTGCGCGAGCGCTGCACCTCGCTCGGCCTGGACGATTCGGTCGAGTGGATGGGCAGCACGAACGACGTGCTGGGCGCCCTGCGCGGGGCTTCGGTGTTCGCCCAGGCCTCCCGGGCCGAGGGCTTCCCGATCACCCTGCTGGAGGCGATGGCGGCGGGCGTGCCCTGCGCGGCCTTCGACTGCGCGCCGGGCGTGCGGGCCATCGTCACCCACGGGGAGGACGGGCTGCTCGCGCGGCTCGGCAACACCATGGAACTGGCCGGCCACCTGCGGCTGTTGATGGCGGACAAGGAGCTGCGCGACCGGATGGGCGACGCCGCCTTCCGGAGCGTGCGCCGCTACTCCAGCGCCGAGATCACCGACCGGTGGGAGAAGCTGTTCGCGTTCCTGGAACGCTGACCGGTCCGCCGTACGAAGGAGCCGCCCGCCCCGGTGCCTGTCTC